>NZ_JAUBOX010000186.1:0-2255 GCF_036700445.1 Microcoleus sp. T3_B1 | reverse complement strand
ACTGAAGTCCCCGCGTCGCTTACCTCTCAGGGCTGAAGCCGCTGAGTTTCCCGCATCCGGTATGAATTTTTATGAATACGAGCTGTCCCAAACCCAAATGTAAAGAGATGTAACAATCCCGTCATCCCCGAAATCACTCCGACTCCCACAGGACTTACGCAAGCACGCTATATGTCAATACGGTTCAGTTAACGCTGTCCGACGAATTTAACCTCACGATTTTATGGGAAATACAGGCATCTTTTAGAAGTCAGATTGCTCTTAACTGAACCGTATTGCGCTATATATAGCGTACTTGCGTAAGTTCTGACCAATCTACTTATTTAGGGTCTAAGTATAGATGACTCAAAGTATCTGTCACTTGTCAATGCAGCAATTCCTCTAATTTTTGCTGGTTCCACAAATACTGATAAAGCCCTGTTTGCCCTACCAATTCAAGGTGAGTGCCACTCTGAACTATTTCTCCTCTCTCCATCACAAAAATGCGATCGGCACTGGCCGCTGCTGACATTTGATGGGAGATAAAAATTACCGTTTTGCGATCGGTTCCCGTTGCCAAGTTTCGCAAAATGTCGGTAGCAGTTTGATTGTCAACGCTGGAAAGAGCATCATCCAAAATTAACACCGGGGCGTCAACTAACAAAGCGCGAGCAAGTGCTGTCCGCTGCCGCTGTCCGCCGGATAAAGTAATGCCGCGCTCGCCGACAACTGTTTTGTACTGTTGCGGGAAGTTGAGGATTTCGGCGTGAATTTGCGCTTGTTTTGCTGCGACTTCAATCTCCGGCTGTTCCGCTAAAGGGTTTCCGTAGCGGATGTTATTCTTGATGGTAGTGCCGAACAGAAAACTTTCTTGCGGAACGTAGGCGATCGCCCCGCGCAATTCGCTCAATTTTACCTCAGTAATATCCTGTCCGTCTAAAAATAACTCGCCCGGATCGATATCTAGCAAGCGTGGCAGTGCATTAGCTAAAGTTGATTTTCCCGATCCGATCGCCCCAACAATTGCGACAGTTTCGCCCGGTTTTATGGTAAAATCAACATTTTTAAGCGCGGGTGTCTTAGCACCCGGATAAGTATAATTTAGATGGCGAGCCACAATTTCTCCTTTGACTGGAGTTGCCAGTTCAACTGCATCGGCAGTATCCTTAATTTGCGGTTCCACAGTCAGAATTGATTCGATGCGATCGACACTCACTTCTCCCCGCTGGTAAGCCGTAATTGTGAAACCCAACAGCGCCGTCGGAAACACCAAGCGCTCGACATAAATCAGCAACGCCACAAAATCGCCAATGCTAATTTGACCATTAGCAATTGCCCCGCCACCCGCAGAAAGCAGCACCAACAAACTGATACTTGCCAAACCGCCCAGCAGCGGAAAAATAAAGTTTCTAGTTTTTGCTAATTCCAAATTTGCTGATAGCAACTGCGCGTTGGAATTGCGAAAAGCTCGGCGTTCGTTTTCTTCTTGAGCGTAGATTTTTATTACGGACATCCCGCTCATATCTTCCTGAATTAAATCGCTCATCGCCGACAATTCCTCTTGCACGGCTAACTGTTGGATGCGAAGTTTGTCGCTAAATAACTGTACCAAAACCAGCATTAAAGGATAAACTGCGATCGCAAACAGCGTCAACCTTACATTAATCCCCAGCATCACCGGCAAAGTCAAAGCATAGGCAAATGCCGTATTCGCCAAACTGAGTACCGCAAACCCCACCAAGCGCCGAATATTGTCCAAATCGGAAGTAGCGCGGTTAATTAAATCCCCTACCGTATTGGCGGCAAAATAAGACGGTTCTAATGTTAATAAATGGTTAAATATTTGCTGTTTGAGGTCAAATTCGACTTGACGCCCGACGCCAAACAGCAAAATCCGCGACGCCATCCGAATCACCCACATAATTGAGGCGAGAATCAGAATTAGTGCCACGAAGTTGAAAACTTGGTCAAATTTAGTCGCATATTGGAGAGTGTCAACTGCATTCCGAATCAGCAGGGGAATGTAAACGCCCACAGCATTGACAACCAATAGCGAAAAAATGCCCCAGAATGTTGGTTTCCAGTGCGGGCGCATATAAGAGCCGAGTTTTTGCAGTCGAGAATAACGAGCCATAGGAAGAAGGAAGAAGGAAGAAGGTTCGGCAGCGGATTTTGTAACGGATGTAACGGATGGATGCTGAAGGAAGAAGGAAGAAGGAAGAAGGAAGAAGGAAGAAGGAAGAAGGAAGAAGGAAGAAGGAAGAAGGAAGAAGGAA
>NZ_JAUBOX010000076.1:22271-38525 GCF_036700445.1 Microcoleus sp. T3_B1 | reverse complement strand
AACAAAATGGTACACCGCATATTTGTCTATAAGTGTATCATTTTGTCTATTTATTCGCTACCTAGGGACTAGCTCCGCGCCGGAAACGGCGAAAGCCTTTGTCCCTACAGATATCGCTCAAAAGAGAAGCTTTTGTTTGTTCCCCGATTGATTTTCTAGGCACAATTGGGTTATAGCCGCCGCCGGTATTGGTTTGCTAAAGAAGTAACCCTGACCCATATCGCACTTATGCGATCGCAAAAAAGCCAACTGTTCTGCTGTTTCCACTCCCTCAGCAATCACCTGTAAATTCAGGCCCTGTCCCAAGGCGATCGCCAGTTTCACAATAGTAGCACCGCTGCTGCCCGTCACCAAATCTGCCACGAAAGATTTGTCTATTTTTAAATTATTGAGCGGAAAGTTTTTCAGAGACCACAGCGAAGAATAACCCGTGCCAAAATCGTCCAGAGAAATGTGAATTCCCATGTCCTGCAACTGCTGCAATACCGACACCGTAAAGCTCACATCTGTCATGGCAATGCTCTCGGTAATTTCTATTTCTAAATATTCGGGATTTAACTTGGTTTCTGATAAAATTTCAGCGATGATTTGTACCGTATGAGGTTGCAGAAACTGGCGGGCTGATAAATTCACCGCTATCCGCATCGGCGGCAATCCCAGTAACTGCCACGCTCGATTTTGCAAGCAAGCAGTCCGCATCACCCATTCGTCAATTTGGCAGATTAATCCTGTTTCCTCAGCTAAGGGAATAAATCGATCGGGAGGAATCAAACCGCGTTCGGGATGCTCCCAGCGAATCAGAGCTTCCATGCCCACTATTTTGCCAGTATTTAAATTTATTTGCGGTTGATAGTACAGGACAAACTCAGATTTGTTTAGAGCTTTGTAAAGATGATTTTCTAAGTTAAGATCCTCGGAGACTTTACTGCCGATCGCCTGCGTGTAAAACTGATAATTATTGCGACCTTTCTGTTTAGCTTTGTACATCGCAGCATCAGCATTTTTTAGCAAAGTTTCTGCATCTTCTCCGTCGTAAGGAGCCAAAGCAATTCCCAAGCTCGCCTTAATATAAAGTTCCAAACCATCAAAATCAAAAGGACTGCTTAAACTCTGGATAATTAACTGGCAAATCTTAGTTGCTTCCTCCGGGGTGTTGATATTGTACAGCAGCACAGTAAATTCATCGCCGCCCCAACGAGCCATCGAATCCCCGACGCGCAAACAGTTAGTCAAACGCCGAGATACACTTTGCAGCAACAAATCGCCCACTGGGTGACCGAGAGTATCGTTAACATTTTTAAATCTATCTAAATCTAGAAAGATTACCGCCAGCATTTCTCCATTTTGGTGAGCGCTAGCTAAAGCTAAAGACAGCCTTTCATTAAACAGTAATCTATTAGGTAAACCAGTTAAGGGGTCGTGAGAAGCTTGATGTCGGATCATGGCCTCGACGCGCCTCTGCATTACAGCCATGTACAGGTGAGTTCCTAAAGATTGTGCTAGCTTCTGTTCCTCGCTAGTCCACTTTTGAGCTTCGCCTGTTTTGATTTCTTTCCAAGCTGCAAAGGACTGTCGGGGACGATCGCTCCGGGCGTCCGAACTGCAACGGCCCGCCCACAAAATTTCGGTTTGTATAGGGCTGCGAAAAACGGTGAGACAGCCGATGCACTGTTGGCGGTATTGCAGCGGTACTGCCAAAAATGATCGAATGGAAGCTGCGACTAAATTGGCAGATACAGATTTGAGTTGAGGTTCTTTAGAAATATCGGAAATTGCGTACAAGTGCGGTACGAGAAAACTGGAAATATTGCTGTCAATTGAACTGTAATGCTGGGAATATAGATTTTCAAAAATACCTAATTGGCTTTTCTGATTAGCAGTTTGTGCTGGCTCGTCTTGGTTTGCCCTCCACATAATCTGCTGCCAAAACGGGCTGAGTTCAAGGTCAATGTCTGCGGGCTGCTGGCCACAGGTATAAAGCAAAGCGGGCCGATCGCCAAACTCGGCTGCAAGGTAGAGTCGCCCTCCTGAACCACGCAAATGCTTGACAGTTTGTTCGAGAACTGCTTTCCGAATTTCGTTTAGTTCCAAAGGAGAATGCAGCAAACTGGTAATTTGGTTGATAACGGCTTCGTCACGCGCTTGCTGTCTAGCTTGACTCAGCAGAAAAGATTGGGCGATCGCAATTGAAAGTTGATCCACAAGCAACTGCACCATTTTCAATTCTCGATCGCTAAACCGTTTCGGTTGGCTGTGATGAGACACCAACAGTCCCCAAAGGTGATTTTGATGCAAAATCGGCACCGTCAGAGAAGAACGTGCCCCCATAGCCTTCAGATATTCAGCGTGACAGGGGTCTACAGGACGATAGCTAATATCTTCAACTGCTAAAGTTTTGCCGCTTTCGGGACAATCTAACCGATTAATTGTTTGATGCTTCAATTCCACATCTACAATCACTCGCTGCCGCGCTTTGAGAAACATTTCCCGAGCACTCTGGGGAATGTCGCCTGGTGGAAAGCGCAAACCCAGCATCGAGGGCAACTTGTCGCCGTTGATGGACTCAGCAATGACCTCCCCGCTACCGTCGGCCTCAAAGCGATAAACTTTTACTCGATCGCTTTCTAAAAAGCTGCGGATTTCTCGCGCAGTGGTGGTCAAAATCTCTTGGAGTTCTAAAGAGTTACGGATGCGATTGGTAATTCGATTGAGTAAAATCTCTTGTTCTAAAGTCGATCGTGACATTTGTGTAACTTTGGTGCGGGTCATCGCTTTTGAGCTCCCGGGCTGTTGACAGCATTTTTGCGAGCCACAGTCTTAACTTGCCCTGTATTATACATTACAATACTTTCGTTCCGTCTAGGGGCTTGACCCAACCCAAGAGCGCGAAACTCTGTTTCTGGGGATATTTCCACTTTTTAGACAAATTTCAGTGATAAACCGGGTTTTTCACAGCACTTATATCAATTCCGGTAATACCGGAATGATGGTTGACTGTTGACTGTTGACTGTTGACTGTTGACTGTTGACTGTTGTCAGTTGACTGTTGACTCGATTTTATGATTCCGATGCAACGGGAAACGATATGACAAGGCAAGGCAAGAGCGATGTGACAATTAGTGAGGACTCAAGTTCGATCGAGTTCGATCGGGACTCAAGCCCTCACTACAAAGCAATTGCACAGCTACAAGACAAAAGCTATAGAGAAACCGGGTTGACCAACCAGTTTTCTGCCCTCTGGAGGGAGAATACTGGTTAGTCAACCCGGCTGGTAAGTATTTATACCTGAAAAATGGCGTTAAGCCGACGCCCAAATTTCCCGAATTCTGTCCGGCAAAAAGCCAGCTATTTCCTGAATTCGCTCCTCGGACAGCTCATCCTTCGTTGCCGAAAATACAGCGGCGATCGCAGTTTCCGGTTTTACTCCTGAAGGAAGTGCGCCTTCTAGTTCCACCCTGCGTGCAAACAAATTGCCATCGATCCCCGCAGGTGCAGGCGGGCCGGTCAAAGGTTGACGTATGCGGCTGAGCAATCCCACCAGCGGATTGGTATCTTTCCAGAGGTCTGCTATTTCTTGTTGCAGGGTTTTGTCATCCGTAGGCAAAACTTCTTTGTGCAATTCAGATTCCACGTGCTCGATGGCGTCTTTTGTCATCACATCGCGCATGACCCGGTACACTACTTCGGTAATGTCGCGGGCATCAAAAATATCCTCCAAGTGACCGTTTACCATCACTTTTTCCAAAAACGGCATATCCTTTGAAGCGATAGGAACTGCCGATCCTTCGTGGTGGAGCGAGGTCGGAGGATTCGTCTCCATTTTGTGTAACAGTTTGCGACCTTTGTCTGTTAACTCAGCTTCTTGAAATGCCACTAAAGGCGGCACTAACTCAGCTCCTCCATAAGGCTCGCCACTAAACTGAGCTTTGATAAATTCCCTTTGGTTGAGGTAGTCCAAATGACCGAGCAATTCCGCTTCCGCCACCGGGTGACCGACATATTCTTCGGCTGCGTTCCTAATTTCCGACTCTCCCCTGCCGTTTCCGCTACCAATTTTTTTGAGCAAAATGTAAGTCAGGTCGTCTCTGATTGGAATTGTCATTAAAACCTCCTAGGTTAATATCCGGTAAAGCTTAAGTAAAAACAGAATCTTTTTACTTGCTTAAATTGTGATGATTACTACTTAAAAACATTGAAGTATAAACTAGACTAATCAAGTATCTCTCAGCAGGTGGAAGTTATTAAAATTAAGTATCGGTTAGAATCTTCCTTTAGGTAGATCCTTGTATGGAAACCCATGTTTAATGTGGTTAATATCCTAAAAAGCTGTCGCTACTATTCAATGCTATTAAGCGAGGATGCTTTCTTGGTAAGAGTTTTCGTATTTATTGCGTATTTTTACCAAGGCTGACGCACCAAGAGGGCCTCACCTGGTAATTGGTGCTGGGAGAGGTAGAATTAAGCAGATGCTATGGAATCAATCAACTGCGGTCGTTTTGCACGCAGCTTGTAGGGATATTGTATCGGGTGAGACCAAAAACTGGTCATGGGAGAGCTACAAATACGAGCCAATCTGTTTCAAGTGCCGCAGCGCCACTTGAAGAATGCCTCGGAGACAAATTTTTTGATGGTTGCGATCGGCATTTATGAACTACCTTCATTGGGACAATAAATTGGAATCCTCGTCTTTTATTAGCGGTCAACCCCCGGTTGATAAGCGTCCTTTAGTGTTGGCTGTAGACGACAATCCAGACAACTTAGAGCTGCTGACACAAATACTCGATTTATTCGGCTGCGAGTGTGTGGGAGCAGTTGACGGGTACGCAGCTCTTTCAGCAGCAGTGGATAGACAGCCCGATCTAATCGTACTCGACATTTGCCTGCCGGATATAGACGGTATGGAAGTAGTAAAGCGCGCCCAACAAAACCCCGAGATCAGACATATTCCGATTGTTGCTGTCACAGCACTAGCAAAACCAGAAGACCGCGCTCGAATTCTCCAAGCTGGCTGCGTGGAATACCTTTCCAAACCTTTTAACATCAAAGATTTAGAAACAGTTATCCGCCAGCACATCAACTCTCCACTGGCTTTGGTGGAGTTTTAGATTTATAATTAGAATCACGAACTTGAGGTGCAGAGTCCAAAATTGCGATCGTCCCAGTGCGGCCTGTCTCCAAGGTCGCATCGCGGAGCAAATCAGTGACTCCCACGCCCAAAACCTTTTGGATTAATTCTTTCAGTGGCAATTCCAGAACAGATTCTAATTGTGTTCGCACCTGCAAAGCCAAATCTTCCTGACCGTTCTGAGCCAGCAGTTTTTCGGGTTGAGTAAGCCCATTTTCGACAACAATTATCAATTTGTTATCCAAAAGATTGCAGAGCGCCTGACTCGTTGGGTGTCCGAGTTGAGAGCGGTACAAAGCTTGAATTCCCTGCGAAAGAGTCCGTTCTAATTTACCCCGAGTAGGTTCTAAGGTTTCCCCTGCCATATTTTTTCTTTAAACCATAATAGATAAAAAAGACTGTTAGCAGTTAACAGTTAACTGTTAGCTGTTAACTGCTAACTGCTAACTGTTAGAAATAACCGTCGCGTTAGCCGACAGTAACTTCATTAGTTTCCACCCCAGTTGCACCCTTAACACCTTTAGCAATTGTCACCAACTTGTTGACAATTTCCTGACTGGGAACTGTACCTTTGAGAACTACCGTAGTGCCAAGTTGAGCCACATAAACAGTCTCAATATCCGCAACATCTGGATTTGCATCGAAAGCCTGAGCCACCCGTTTAGCTAAACCGCTTTGATCGTATTCTCCGTTCAAGCCCATGCGTTCCGGCGGGATTGTCTGAGCGCTCGCAGCAGGTTGAGCTTGAGCTTGAGATTGAGCTACAGGTGCTTGGTAAGCAGGAGCGTCAACTGTTTCTTGATTGTCTTTTTTTTCTAAACCAAACAATCTTTTTAGCCAGCCCATAGAGTTTGTCCTCCGACAAAGTTTGTGTTAATTAACGTGTTAATTCACGTGTTAATTCACGTGTTAATTCACGGTTGGCAAGTCGCCCTGTAATTGTTATTCTCAATACCAGGAATTACGATCGCACTCTTGGATGCAGAAACCGAGTTTTTTTTACAAAAAAGTATCGTTACAGCCATCCGCCCCGGTAGAAAAACCCGGTTTCTTGACTTTGGTGCGCCCATCCTAAATACAATTTACTGTTGTACAACTTCGCCCATCATCTGCCTGGAGACATAATTCTCCCACTCTCAAACAAATACTTGGGCTGACCATTCCGGCAAATCAAACTTAAAGCCTTCTTCCCCAACTTCTACTATTTTGTTGTACATCCACTCGTGCCAAGTTCCCCCAGCCGGAAACTTAGGAATGCAGTAAGCAGATAGATAATTATCCGAAAAATTAGCGACAACTACTGCTCGCGTTCCCTCATCGCTCCAGCGGTAATAAGCCAGCACTTTGGCTTCGGGATTTTCGTGGATGAATTCAATATTGTCGGTATAAAGTGCCGGCAAATGTTGCCGCAGCCGAATCATGTGTTTGTAGTATTCCCACAACTCATGATTTGGCTGATTTTTCAACAAAGACCATTGCAGGGCGTTGCTGATTTATGGTATGAAAGGCTAAATATGCAAGTCATAGAAACCAGTATCTACAAAGCTTCGGGATTTTCAACTTATTTTTTTTCATACCCTGATTAAGCAACGCCCTGAATTTTAGTGCGGAAATAACCTCTGTCATTTTTTTCTAAGGGATTTTTTTGCCATAAGGAAAGGAAAAGAAGCCGAGCAGTGTAGCTGCTTTGTTGTTGGAAGCGAAGAGTTTAAATTCAATTGCAGCGGCCATGAATAGCTTGTTTGCAGAACTTATAAGTGTGATTAGTATTGATTTTTACAATTTTGCAAATTTGTCGCCATCGTTCTTAAGAGTTAAACCTGTAACTCTTATGTTGTAAGGTACTTGGGACCGCACGCGGAGGATTTAGTAGTGCCAACCCTAGCGATTGAGTAAGGTGCGCCCCTAGGCACCCGGAAACCTGATTTTAATCAAAAATGTAGTTAAAGTAACTAAAAATTATTAAGCGCTGTTTATGAAAAATAGTCGGGACTGTTTTTAGTTAGTAGTCTGAAACCCTAGATTTTCCGTTGGTAGCGAACTTGCCGTGGAGCCTTGAAACCCTTATTATACGGTGGGTATCAAAAACTGTCCGAAGTATTGTATGAAAATTAATTTAACTTTTGATAACTAGATAAATCGTGGTGAACATTTAACATTTGTAACTAAAGAAACATTTTTTAGCCTACAGGAATAATACCGTAGAAAGATGCCATTTTATGCGGAAACAGCGAGGATGAGCTTGTAATTGTAAGGCAAGGGAAACCCGAAAAATGAATCCTTTATTCAACGGGGTTTTCCTGCGACTTTAAGCCAAGTTTGAGCCGAGAAGAGCAATGATTATTTTTGCTTATGTCTTGGTATCACTTGTTTTATAGTTTTTGACTGGTAAACTTTGTAGAACCTTTCATCAGCTTTAACGACTGCTGCTACCTCAGTAATTGGTAATTGGTGAAAATCTCATTCGTCCCTGTTACCCGTTAGATATTCCGAGCAGTGGCTTAAGGCTCTAAAAGTTTAATGTGGGATGTTGGCGAATTACCGTTACTGTAAAACTCTGGAGTGTTAAAAATGCTAAAACAAATGTGTTGGTTGCCCAGATTGGGACGCAATGGAGAAAAGATATTGCACTTACGCACCGATGCCCGTCAGGGGTGGCGGCCTTATACAGCTTTTCCGCAGTTCGCTGTATCCGACTACCGGGAACCGGGCGGTTCTAAGGGATGGGCAACATATCAGAAGCTGAGAACTCAAGGGTGGAATTTAATATCGACCGCAGAAGGGCAGCAGTCGATTTTTGGCGAACAGAAAAGTGCTTAAAAAACCCGAAACCGCAGCAATAAAAGAAGAGGTAAAATCCTCTTCTTTTTATTACTTTTGGAGAGAGCAACTGGGTTTTTAACCATCCTACTTGGTAGAATGGGTAAGGTGTGCAGTGCTGACCTTATACCAATTTAATGTGAAGTTGTACATATCTCGATCCCCCTAAATCCCCCTTAACAAGGGGAGTAGGGGTTGACTTTGAGAAGAATCTTGTCCCCCCCTTTGTAGGGGCGGTGCGACCCCTACTCCCCGTGCCCGCCCTCTTGGCTAGGGGGGGATCGGATTCTATGCAACCTCATAAAAAATTGGTATTACATAATTTTGAGATGTTTGCCAGTTGCAAGTAAATTAGGCGATCGCCCTTTCTTTCTCTGCTGTAATTGCTACGTTATGGAGCACCGGCTGGTGAGTTTTCAAGTTAAACCGGTATCCGTGGGGGAGGATGTGCAACTTGGCCCCGCAAATCGCCAAAGCCTCATCCTTCAACAGTCCCTCCAGATTGTCGTGGAGTTGTTCCGACGAGTCGATGACAGTTACAGCGCTTTCGCCAATGACTTCCAACTCGTCACCGTGGACTAAAATAGCTGTATTTTCGTCAATACCAAATCCCAACACGGCCGGTTGCAGCAAGAGTGCCGAAACTAAGCGTCCCAGACGACCTCGCTGGGCGAAATGCTGGTCGATGACAACTCCTGGAAGGAAACCCATCCCCGGCCCCATTGCTACCACATCAACGCGGGGATTTGTCTCCGAGTCTCCTTCAATAATCATCACGTCTGGCATCATCGCCGCGCCGGCACTGGTGCCGCCAATGATAATCCCTTCAGAGAAGCGTTTGTGCATAGCTGCGTCGAGTTTGGTGTCTTTCAAGCAGCTAATAATCCGCGCTTGATCTCCGCCGGTAAAGAATATGCCAGTCGCTTGTTCGATCGCTTCTAAATAATCTGGATTGTTGGCATCTTCCGGTTTCTGGGTGTCAACAACTCGCACATCTTCAGCGCCGAGTCGCTCAAACACTCGGATGTAATTATCTCCTACTTCTCCCGGCAGGCTTGTCGCAGCCGTCATCACTACAATGCGGGCTTTAGTGCCTCCGGCGCAGCGCAAGAATTCCCGCAGAATTTTGCAGTCCCCCTCTTTGTCTTCGGCACCACCAATAATTAGCAACTTCCCCTGAATTTCGCTGCTCGCCATATTATCTCCACTGTTAATTTATTAATAATTTCACTAAAACACAAACTTCTTTTTTCCGAAAACCGCCAAAAGGTATATATAGATACCAAAAACCTCTCAGACTTCTACCCCTCCAGGGCGCACACAGCAAGGGTGATATGGGAGTTTACTCATCCTCGATGATCGACAGACACAAAAAACTTACCCCCCCTAACAGGAGATAGGGGGGGTCAACAAATGAGCTTAAATTACAGGGCCCACGCGCGCGCGGTGATCAATCCGGTTTCTGATCCGATTCTTCGCTAATCCTCCTCTGATTGCTCGTAGAAATCCGGTTGATGAGCGTAAGTCCTCAATTAGTCCGATCGCCCGTTAGTGCGATCGATCGATCAAATTGCTCAATATGGTACTCGCCCGTTCTAAAGGTAGGTGTCTGGGTTTGCCGTTCCAGACAATCTGATATTCGTTGCTGTTTTGACCATCACCGTAGCCAGAAATTAGCTTCCGGTGAAATGCTTCCTCAGCTAAGTGGTGAACTTTTTCCCTGAGAGCAGTTTGTGCGATCTTCATAATTTGCTGCCTCTTAAATTTTCTTTCACTGTCATAAACAATTATAAGTACAGAGTGTACCTCTCAAAAGTTATAGCTTTTTTTTGGGAGGGGGGAAAGAAGTAGTCATTAGTCATAAGTGCTTAGTCATCAATGCTTAGTCATCAATGCTTAGTTATCTATGCTTAGTCATCTATGCTGAGTCAGATGTGGAAGGAAGAAGGAATATTTTCCCACTCTCACCCTCTCCCCCTCTCCCCATCTCCCCTACTCTCCCACTCCCCCTTTCGGGCAATACTCAAGGCAGAATGGGTCGGAGTATTTGTCTCACTGCTGGAATATCTATGCCCGCAGGTAGTATCCCATGCACCGACTATAAAGTTACCGTAAAAAATTAGGTCAAAGGAGGTTAGAAAATGCTGCAAGAAAAAACCACTGAAACAGCCCGCGTCAATGCTCGAAAAACCGATATTTTTGATGTTTTCAACTTCAAACACTATATCGGGCCCAACCCTTATTTAGACACCGCGGCTTTAGTTTTTGATTTCGCGGTGACGGGGGCGAGCGAACCTTTGCCGATCGCACATTACCAGGAAATTATTAGCGAGCGCTACCCGCAACTGCTGCACGAAACTTTCTCGAACCATGCCCAACTGTTCGGCCGTACCGCCTCAGAAGTAGGAAAACTCGACATGGGTTTGCACTTCCAACACTGGAACATCAAGCCGTTTTCTCAGTTTAACAGAATCAGCATAGAAGCACTTCACGCCCGCACTGCCAGAGCAGTAGTGTACGCAGTTTGGGATTGGTTTGAAGCCATTAATCAAAATCAAGACTTTCCCTTGGAAGCACAAATGGGCGCGCTGCAAAATATGTTCCGGCAGTCAGTTTACGGAGGCCCGACAGTTTATTCGTTAATGCGATCGGCATCCCAAAAAGGCATTCCCGCATTTTATTTGTGGGATGAAGGACTAATGCAATATGGGTACGGCAAAAAACTGGTTCGTGGCTCTGCAACTACCTTTGATTCTGACAGCCACTTAGACTCAGATTTTACCACGCGCAAAGACGATTGTAAAGCTTTTCTCGCTACATTAGGATTTCCTGTTCCCAAAGGCGATATCGTCTCCACAGAAAACGGAGCTCTGGCAGTTGCTAGAGAAATTGGCTACCCAGTTGCTATCAAACCAGTAGTCGGTCATAAAGGAATTGGCGTAACAGCAGATGTCCGGGATGCCGAGGAATTGCAGGCAGCTTTTAAAAGAGCAGTTAAGGCCATTCCCGAAACAGACCCGGTGCGAGTAATTGTGGAAAACAGCATCAAAGGATCGGATTTTAGGCTGCTGTGCGTGGACGGCAAATTTGTTTCTGCAACTGAACGCCGACCCGCTTGCGTAACAGGTGATGGCGACTCAACAATTCGCGAATTGATCCGCCGTGAAAACCGCAAACCAGAACGTTTGGATACGCCAACTTCGGCGATGAGCAAAATTCAGTCCGACGAAGCGATGGAAATGTATCTGGAAGAACAAGGGCTGTCATTGGATAGTGTGCCAACTCGCGATCGCACTGTGTATCTACGCAAAGTCGCTAATCTTTCCGCAGGCGGCATCAGCATCGACGCTACCCGCACTATTCACCCGGATAACATTGTTTTGGCTCAAGATATCGCCCTACATTTTCGGTTAACTTGTTTGGGGATTGATGTCATAACAGAAACTCTCGCCAAATCTTGGAAAACCGGCAATTTTGGGATTATCGAGATCAATGCCGCGCCGGGAATTTTTATGCACCTCAACCCCGCTGTCGGCGAAGGAGTTGATGTGCCTTCCCATATTATCGAAACTTTCTTTGAATCGGGAAAATCAGCCAGAATTCCGATTATTACTTTCAACAGAATTTCGGTACATGACCTACAAGAAACCATCGACCATATTCTGTTGCAGCATCCCGATTGGACAATCGGTGCTGTTTGTCGCGGTGGACTTTTTGTTAACCGTTCAGAAAAAGTTTTGAATAAGAATTACCATCTCAACTTGCAAAGTTTGCTGCGGAATCCCAAGCTCGATTTGTTAATTGCTGAATATCCAGAAGAGATTTTGGAAGCTGAGGGAATGTTTTATCGGGGCAGCAATATGGTGGTGCTGGACAATCCGGGAGAAACTGAGATGATGTTGGTCAGAGAAAGCACTGATGACGATACTGTTGTGGTGAGGGAAGGAAATAGTATTTCTCTTCGCCGGCAGGGATTGATCGAACAGTATACTCTGGGGGATGATGAACCGTTTACACGGGTTTATTTGAAGGAAATAGGGACTGTTTTGTAAGCGGTTCCACCTTTAAGTTGGCTTTGTGGGGCGGGTATTGAGTACCCGCCCCACCAGATCAAGGCTTTTTCTCGTTCCCAGGTTCTTCCGGGGCAGGAAGTTGGGAACGCCGAGATTGGAACAGAGTTCGTTACACTTAGTTACAATTGGTTTTAATTCCTCAGTCGTGGATGCACTATTCCTAAGAAACCCGGTTTCTTCCCAACTTTCTCGTTACCACACCAATATTTTCGTAGAAATTGGGTTTCTCAGGGTAAGTCCTATTGCTGCGATCGTAAGTTTTTAGACAATCTCGTTTGTGCGCTGTCCTTCGTGCTATCAAGGAATTTCACAAGTCCTTAAACGAATTGCACTCCGGTGGCAGAAGGTGTGGGAATATGAATCTTGCGAGCAATTGGTTTAATTCGCTGACCGAAAGTTTACAGTCGCACCGTCGTTACATTCCAGCAGCGCTGACTCTTTGCACCGGTACGAGTTTGTCCTTGGCAGCAGCAGCCGTTGTGTGGCATTCGGAACACCAACGAATGCAAGCTGAATTTCATCAGCAAGCCGATCGCCTGAATGTGACATTGCAGCAAAGCATCAACAAAAATTTAGAAGTTCTGTACTCACTTGAAGCATTCTACAGGGCATCTACTGAAGTTACCAGAGAAGATTTTAAGCAATTCGCTCAACCTGCACTTGCCCGAAATACTGCTATACATTCTGTTAACTGGATTCGGCGCGTGCCGGCTGCCCAAAAAGCAGCTTACGAAAAGACAATTCGAGCCGAAGGTTTTCCGACATTTCAAATTTACGAACGAACTCCTGACAAAAAGCAGGTCAAAGCAAAAGTGCGATCGGAATACTTTCCCATTATTTACAGAGAAGCACTAGAAGAAGATAACAAAGTGATCGGTTTTGATGTTGCCTCCAGCCCCGATCGCAAAACAGCTTTAGAGAAATCGGTGAATACCGGGAAAATAGCCGCTTCCGCGCGAATTAGATTAGTCAGCAACAATCAACCGGGATTGCAAGTATTTCTACCAGTACCCCGCCGCACAACTTCTGCAGATAACTCGGTCAACGGCCGCCCAAACCTAATGGGAGTTATTGCGGGTCTGTTTCAGATCACCAGTATGGTCGATTCCTCTTTAGAATCGCTAAATTTAGACAAGATTAATTTTTACCTCTATGACGACTCTGCTATAGAGAAAGAACGCTTTCTGGTGCGCTACGACTCACAAGCTAAGCAGTTGATAGATAACCCAAAACACGAAAAGCCAGAGTTAACTAATATCCGGGGAAAAATCTGTAAAAATCCTAGTGCTTGCACTCGCTTATTTAACGTAGCAGACCGCCAGTGGAGGCTGCTAGTTTTGCCTGGAAAGGGGTACAACAGTATGAGGACGTATCAGGGTTCGCTGGCAATTTGTGCGATCGGGCTATTGATGACTGGCAGCTTGACGATTTACCTGTTGATGTCTCTAGAACGTACTGCAAAAGTAGAACAGCAAGTGTACGATCGTACAATTCAACTAAAACAGCGCACCGCTGAACTAGAAACAGCACTAAAAAATTTGCAGGCAGCTCAATTTAAACTCATCCAAACTGAAAAGATGTCCAGCTTGGGGCAGTTGGTGGCTGGAGTTGCCCACGAAATTAACAATCCTGTCAACTTCATCTCTGGCAACCTGATCCATACAGGCGCATATACTAGAGACTTGCTCGAACTTGTGGAAATATACCAGCAGCAATATCCGAACCCAACCCCAGAAGTGCAAGCGAAACTAAAAGATATTGATTTGGAGTTTATCAGTGAAGACTTGCCTAAAATCCTAAAATCTATGAATATGGGAGCTGAACGTATCAGCCAGATCGTGCTTTCTCTGCGGAATTTTTCGCGCTTGGATGAAGCTGAAATGAAGTCGGTTGACATTCACCAAGGCATTGACAGCACCTTGATGATTTTGGATAGTCGGCTGAAACCCAAAGCTGATTTTTCGGGCATTAAACTTATCAAAGAATACGGAAATTTGCCATTAGTGGAGTGCTGGGCGGGACAATTGAATCAGGTATTTATGAATGTTTTAAGCAATGCTATTGATGTTTTATCTGATGAAGAAAATCAAAAAAGGCTAGAAAAAAATGCCTCGAACTCTGCATTTTTACCTACTATTCGGATTCGCACTGAACTCTTAAGTTCTAATTGTGTATGCGTGCGAATCGCTGACAATGGAACGGGCATGACGGAGAATGTAAAAAAACGTTTGTTTGATCCGTTTTTTACTACCAAGCCTGTAGGCAAAGGTACTGGCTTGGGATTGTCTATCTGCTATCAAATAGTGGACAAACATCACGGTTCGCTCAGGTGCGTATCGGCTCCGGGAGAGGGAACTGAATTCTGGATTGAGGTGCCGGTGCGGCAACAGTCTAAGCAATCTGTTTCTAAGGTTTTACCTGCGGTAGGTGTCAATCGATTTTAGATTTTAGATTTTAGATTTTAGAGGCGACCCCACGGATAAATTCGGTGGGCAATTTTCATCGGATATAAGTTTTTTGTTTCTTCATAAATTAATCTGCGGGCTTGTATCCTGGATGCTTTCGGTCAATTGGAATTAGCGGAACAAATCTCGCTTCTAGCGGAGTCTTGCTGGGAGCATCTCAATGAAAGCAGCGCAGCTATAAATTGGAGACAGGAGGCAGAAGATAGGAGGCAGGAGGGGGCAGGGGGCAGAAGGCAGGAGGCAGAAGGCAGGAGGCAGGAGGCAGGAGGCAGGAGGCAGGAGGCAGGAGGAAAGGAGGCAGAAAGAAGGAGCCAGAAGAAGTGTTTTTGCAAATAGGAGATGCTCCCTAATTCCTGTTTAGAAAAGGTGAACTATCCGCACTCTACTTTGGAAAGGCGCGATGTCGCACTCTACTTTCAACAGTTAACAGTCAACAGTTAACAGTCAACAGTCAACAGTCAACAGTCAACTATTATAGTTATTAGCAAGCGCGTGCTAATTCCCAGTGGAATATTACCGAAAACAAATATCTGGGGTTTTACCAGTCGTAACAATTTATAATTGTAGCAAGGCCAAATTACCAATTATTAACTACGATGTCTTTACAATCTATTAGCATACCGCCCACAACGGAGCGCAAACCTGTCGCTTTGATGGTCGCTTTGCATGGATGGGGTGCTAATGCGCGGGATTTGACTTCCTTAGCACCCTTTTTCAATTTGCCGGATTATCAGTTTGTGTTTCCCGATGCCCCCTTTCCCCATCCCCAGGTAATGAGTGGCAAAGCGTGGTATAACCTTCAAAGCAAAGACGCTCAGGGATTGGTAGAAAGCCGGCAATTGCTGAGGGAATTTTTGCTGTCTTTGGAAAGCACCACGGGCGTGCCTTTGTCTCGCACGATTTTAGGTGGCTTTTCTCAAGGCGGAGCGATGACTCTAGATGTGGGATTGACTTTGCCCCTAGCTGGTTTAATTTGTCTTAGTGGTTATTTACACCAGATTTCGCCAGTTGCTGGGAGTGCTTTGCCACCTGTTTTAATCGTACACGGTACTCAAGATACTATTGTTCCCGTTAGTGCTGCTGCGCGATCGCGCGAGAGTTTGACGGCTTGGGGAGCTGCGGTGCAGTATCGAGAATTTAACATGGGACACGAGATTCTGCCGGAAGTTATAGAGGTAATGCGAAGTTTTGTTGTAGAAACTGTGTCGAAATCTGATTAAAGGTTTAGTATATAGTATGGCGGAAGTCTCGGGCAGGGGAAAAAAATGAAAACTTTAACCAAAGCATCGCGCGATATTGCTGTACTTACTTCTCAGGACGTGGCAGAATTGGCTGTCCGTTTGGAAGTTGACGATTATACAGATCCTTTTGAGGGATTGAATGATTGGCATTTGTTGCGATCGCTTGCTTTTCAGCGGCCGGAGCTGGTTGAACCTTATCTCCACCTTCTGGATATGGAAGCCTACGACGAAGCATAGACTGAAAAATCTAGCTCAAAAATTTCGACGGAATTGAGGAAGAAGTTAGCAGCATATTTTGTTGCGGATTAAACAGATGAATGAGGGATGTTAGTCTGTCTTTATCTTAATTTCTTTCTTGATTCTTTTTTATGGCTGAAGGAAGAAGGAAGAAGGAAGAAGGAATTAGGAAGAAGGAAGAAGGAATTAGGAAGAAGGAAGAAGGAAGAAGGAATTAGGAAGAAGGAATTAGGAAGAAGGAATTAGGAAGAAGGAATTAGGAAGAAGGAATTAGGAAGAAGGAATTAGGAAGA
>NZ_JAUBOX010000076.1:20715-22171 GCF_036700445.1 Microcoleus sp. T3_B1 | reverse complement strand
AGGAAGAAAGAATGAGGAAGAAGGAAGAAGGAAGAAAGAATCAGGAGATGCGATCGGGCAATTCTCCGCAATGGTTTCAGGAATTCATCAAGTTCTCATAACCTCGAAGGTTGCTGTATTACCAAAAATCATGAAAGGCAGACGAGTTTTAATCGGTGTTAGTGGCGGGATTGCGGCTTACAAAGTTTGCGAAGTAGTTTCAACTTTAGCGAAAGCTGGAGCTGAAGTTAAAGCTATTCTTACTGATGCGGCCGGGGAGTTTGTCACGCCTTTGACTTTTGCTACTCTGTGCCGCCATCCTGCTTTTACTGACAAAGATTTTTGGCAAGCAAGTCACGGGCGCCCCCTGCATATTCAACTGGGAGAATGGGCGGAAGTTTTTGTTATTGCTCCCCTGACGGCTAATACTTTGGCTAAGTTGGCGGGGGGTTTTGCTGATAATTTGTTGACTAATACTGTCTTAGCTTCTACGTGCCCAATTTTGCTGGCACCGGCGATGAATACAGATATGTGGGAACAGCCGACGGTGCAGCGGAATTGGCGGGAAGTGTTGACTTATCGGCGCTATCATGCTGCGAATCCGGGGGCGGGTATGCTAGCGTGCGATCGCGCGGGTGTCGGCCGGATGGCAGAACCTTATGAGATTTTGCCTCATATTGAATCGCTTTTGTATGCGAAGGGCGATCGAGATTTAGCGGGTCTTCGGGTGTTGATCAGTGCGGGAGGAACGCGGGAACACCTCGATCCGGTGCGGTTTATCGGCAATCCTTCCAGTGGCAAAATGGGTATAGCTTTGGCGCAAGCTGCAGGGCACCGCGGCGCGACAGTGACGCTGGTACACAGTATAACTGGCGAATTGCCGCTCTCAGGTGTGCGGGCGATCGCAGTTGCGAGTGCAGAAGAAATGCGGCAGGCGATGCTGCAATGCTTCCACGATGCGGATTTGACGGTGATGGCGGCGGCGGTAGCGGATGTGAAGCCGGCCGAGTACAGTAGTGAGAAATTGCCGAAGCGATCGCTCCCGAATTGTTTGCCTTTGGCACCGGTAGCGGATATTGTGGCAGAGTTGGGAAAATTGAAACAGCCGCACCAAAAATTAATCGGGTTTGCAGCACAAACTGGGGATATTGTCAAGCCGGCTTTGGAGAAATTGCGATCGAAGAAACTGGATGTAATTGCGGCAAACCCGATCGATCAAATAGGCGCAGGTTTCGGCAGCAATACCAATCAAGCAATATTAATTAATGCAGCAGGGAAGCAAGTAGAAATAGCACCTTGCAGCAAGCTAGAAATGGCTCATCGGTTGTTTGATTTTGTGAGGGAAGGGTGAGGGCGACCGAATTGCGATGATATTACCAATTGCGGATTTGTCGCTGGGCGGGGCGGGTTTTTGAGATGGTAGGTTTCTAACATAAATGGTTGGTAAAACCCGCCCCTACGATGGCCTGTAGGGGCG
>NZ_JAUBOX010000076.1:0-20615 GCF_036700445.1 Microcoleus sp. T3_B1 | reverse complement strand
TAATACCCGCAAACAATTTATATAAACCCGCCCCCACACAACCAATAATCTAGATTAACCTTTACTGCGATCGAAATAAGGCTACAATCTGCTAGAAATTAGCTGGTTCGGGCGATAATTCCGATTCCTCAATCTGCGTTGATTCCGAGTCAGCGGGCAACTCAGTATCTGCGACAGTAATTTCTAGTTTAAATCCTAACGCTTCGAGCAATTCTACCAAACTGTAAATTTCCGAACCGCCGCTTTCAGTCAGGATATTATCGAGTTTTTCGTGATGTTCTTTTGCTGAATCAGAAAGAGCATTCATCCTGATTTTAGCCTCAATTACCTTTCTGATGGCATTTCTCAGGAGTGCGGGTTCAGGGTCTTTTTCTTCTAAGATAGCCCCGATAAAACCAGCAGCGTGTTCGGCATCTTTGAGAGATTCAATTAGGGACTCGCGGTAGCTATCGCTGGTAGGCATTTTCATTGAATTTCGCGGGTTGTACTTCTATAATTTTATCGCAGTCGATCGGCAATTTCTCTCGTAAGTGCGATCGACAGTCCATTCAACAAGCAAATCATACTTAAGATAGAGGTATTCCAGCGACAAAATAGTAAACCTTGTTTGAGGAAACAAAGTTTAAATCAAACAGGGCATTGTGAATGAATTTTAAATCGATCGCAAAAACCAATCTACTATTCGGCAGCCTGATAATTAGCCTCGGATTGCAATCACTTCCAGCAGCAGCGCAATCAGTCACCGACGCGCAAGTTTCCGCCCTTGTAGAAGCGCTGCGACAAGCCGCCCCGCCACAAGCCGCAAATGACGGAATGTACAGTCAGTGGCAAGTTTTACCGAACAATATTTCCCGCTGGGCAAAATTCTGTACCAAACAAGATTTAACACCGCAACAATTTGAGGCCGACGCGACAAAAGCCAAATCAATTGTTACCTGTATCGTGGGCGATTTGCTGCGCGACGAATACAAAGCTAGCAGCAACAATGAATTAACCGCTGTACGCCGCGCCGCTTGCTGGTGGATGACAGGTGACTCCGCAGCTTGCAAAAGTGGGGCAACTGCTACTTATGCCGATAAAGTTATCAGCGTTTACCAGAAGCAGCAACCTAAAAAGTAAAGTTTGTGCTGGCGGAATTTAGATTTTTTTGACGGCAGCCCTACATTTTAGGGAATACCTGGACTCGGAGGAGTAACTTAAATACGGGCGCAAATGACCAAGAATTTCTTGATGGTACCCGCCACGTGATTTATCCGTGAATCAATCCAAAATCGAAAATCGAAAATCCTCAAGCCCCCGCATTTATCCGTGGGGTCGCCTCTAAAATCTAAAATCTAAAATCTAAAATCGATTGACGGCTGAAAAATTGCAGCATCGGTGCATTCTCAAGCGTTATTTTGATGCACGGCTCATTGATTGAGTTGAGTTGTCCTTTGATGCACTTTGGTTATATTAGTGGACGTGTTTTGAGATTCTCTGCCTTCTTCTCAATGGCGCGATTGCCGCTAGGTATATATCAATGAGAATCGATTGTTAAAAAGGCTTGATTCCGGCGATTCCGGTATTAGGTTTAAGGCAGCTTATCCGAGGAAAAGGCAAGCTCTGGGTTCGCCTGAGCTGCCTTGATTTCATCTCACTTTCACCTGGTTTGATTCGTAGCGCGATTTGAGCTTTTCATGAGAGATGTTTGGCCTTGAATTGATCGAGTCTGGGTCGAGGCAAAAATTAGCGTGGGGACGGGTCAGCCACAAGCGCTGCTGACCCGTCGGACTCAGCCGGTGCGCGCTTCTTCTAGACTGCGACGAAATTGGATGCCGTCAGAGTAGTCGTATTCACTCCCGTCAGGACAGCTAAAACCTCACTCCCCACACGAATCTGATTGCCGGAGAACGACAGTTGACCAAAGGTCAAACCGCCAGTCAGACCGATTTGGTCGCTCCCCAACTTGAAGTCAGTAATCGTATCAGTGCCCTCAAGAGCAGCAAATACAAACACATCAGAGCCGTTGCCACCCGTTAAGATGTCATTGCCGAGTCCACCCCTCAAGGTGTCAGAGCCATTGCCGCCATCGAGTAAGTCGTCACCCGCACTCCCGACTAGAAAGTCCTTACCATTGCCGCCAATCAAGGTATCGTTCCCGGCATTGCCGGTGAGAGCGTCCTCGCCATTGCCGCCGTTGATGGAGTCGTTCCCGGCATTCCCGGTGAGGGTGTCGTTCCCGCCGGTGCCATTTTGCACCGTACCAACCACAGGAGCAACGGCGACATTGACTAAAGCGCTAGCGGTGCCGCCCTTGCCATCACTAATGCTGTAATTAAAACTGGCACTGCCACTAAAGCCAGTCGTCGGGGTGAAGGTAATGTAGTCATCAGCACTGTTGCTGGGTGTGCCGTTATCGTTGAGAACGGCTGTGCCTCCTGTGAGGTTACTGACGCCAGTGAGGGTTAAGGGGTCCTTGTTGGCATCGGTGTCGTTAGCCAGTAGGGTAGCAACAGAGATTTTCAGTGCTGTGTTTTGAGTGGTACTTACTGTGTCGGCAGTGGCAACGGGGGCTTGGTTAGTAGGAGTAGCAGGTATTTGTGTACCGTAAACATCATCATTATTAGTTGCTGTTGCCGCATCATTCGCCGCACTGTTGCCGCTGAAGGTAGACGAACCCGTAAAATTGACGATGCCAAGGGTAGTCGGCATTCCCTGGTTATTACCGTTGGTATTGGTGGTGGACTGCATGACGAAGATTGCCCCACCTAAGCCCTGACCTGAGTTAGCTCCCGTCCCACCCGTAGCGGTATTGCCCGTAAAGGTGGTGTTGTTGAGGGTTAAAGAACCACTGCGGACAAAGATGCCCCCTCCTAGTCCAGCACCACCACTGCCGCCGCTGCCGCCGCCGTAGCCGCCTCTGCCAACGCCGTAGCCGCCGCTACCGCCGCCGCCGCCGAAGCCGCCGTCGCCGCCGTAGCCTCCGAAGCCGTCGCCGCCGCCGCCTCCGAAGCCGCCGCCGCCGCCGAATAGGTTTATTATGGCCGCCCCGTTGCTAAGATTGATGATGCCGCCACTGCCGCCGCCGCCGCCGAAGCCGCCGCTGCCACTCATGAAGGCACCGCCGAAGCCGCCGTAGTTGCCGTTGCCGCCGTAACCGCCCTCACCGCTTGAAGCATTGCCAAACAGTCCGCCGCCGCCGCTTGAAGCATTGCCAAACAGTCCGCCACCGCCCAGGCCGGTGCCAACGCCGCTGTTGCCGCCTTGTGCGATGTTATTAGTGAACGCAACATTGGTCAACGAAACATTGCCATCATAGAGGAACAAACCGCCCCCTAATCCACCGCCGCCGCCACCAGAGCCGCTATCTCCCCCTTCGGCCCGTCCATTGGTGATTGTCAAGTCAGAAATATTGACATTTCCTGACAGGATGAACAAGGAACGCACGTCGCCGCTGTCGGTGATGCCGTTATTATTTGCATCGCCGCTAATACTGTGGTTGTTACCCACAATATTGATATTGCTGTTCACTAGGGTTTTCATTACCCCAGCAATGCGGACATCGTTATTTAGAGTAATCGTGTCATCTCCTGCCAGTTGATTGGCTTGGAGAATTGCCCAACTCAGAGTACCTGTGGTATCGCCAAGACCGTTATCAGTAGTTTGGTTAACGATTAAATTAGACATTGTTTTCTTCCTTTTGTGTCAGTGAAATGAGTTAAACTGTTTTCCCTTGTCGGGGTGGATTTTGCCGAGAGGTGGTCTGTTCAACAGAGAGGTTGTCTGCTAAATCCGTCTCTACCAATCAAAAATGGCGTTGGAGTTAGAATCCGAATGAAATTTTTTTATTCAGGTTTTTAACACTCCTTCTCCTGGTGGTTTTTCGGAATTAATTGTTGCTTATTTTGGCTGAGCAACAATCAGATTTGCCAAACTATTGCTAGGCGTTGTCCAAAAAGACAAACCATTAAACTGGATAAATAAATCCGGTGGTAAAATCGTTTGGCGTTGTTGCAACTCGACTTTGGAACGGACTTTGTGCAGTCCTTTCAGGTTGAGTCGGTTGTCAAATTCTGGTTCGTCATATTGGACATTTTCAAAATCATGCTGGAACGGCTCCTCCTCTAGAAATTGATAAAATAAGCTCAATACTTTCTCAGGATTTTGGGCTAATAAGTCGTAATCGACTAACAATAGCCGCTCACTCTCTTCGCTATAAAAAGCTTCTTTGAGAGCGTTATAAGCAAAGCCTACTAAGCGTCCCCCTTGACTTAATGCCTCGGTGCGGGTGTAGACGGTGGCGCGTTCGGTGGGATTATTAAATAACTGGGAAACATCAAAGGAGTTTTTTCTGACTAGCCGTTCGATGCTGTCCATAATCCAGGCGACATTGCGGACGCAACAAATCACCTTTGCACCGGGAAATAGTTCTTTAATTAAGGACAATTTGCTGCACCAGAGGCGATTAGTGTCGAAGATGACGGCTTTTTCGGCTTGGGGCTGGTAATATGCCGAAAAAATACCCGAAATCATCGCTCTTTTTTGTTCTGGGCTGATGAAGACAGAATATTCATTGTCTTCACTCATCGCTTCCAGCATTCGGTTCACCAAACTACCGACAGGGGTACTCATGCTGGCGTGAAAGCGGGGATTTTGGCGTAGTAAGGCCGCGAGTAAGGTAGACCCGGAACGAGGCAGTCCGGAAATAAAATGGATTTTGGGAGACATGGGTTTAGTCTTGGTTATAGATCGAGATCATTAGGATTTCCGACTATTCGCGCACCCGACTCTATGTGCCTGTTGGGTCAGTCCTAATCAAGTTAGCGATCGCGCCAGCCCGGTTTTTGAGTTTTCGGCTTTGGCGGCATAGGAGTAAAGGAGGCGATCGCACATTGGCAGTGGGCGGGTATGGGGATTAAATCCGTAAACCAACCGATGAACTCCCGACACGCACCCGCCCTCACCCAAGTAGCAGTCTCTAAACCGTGACGAAATTGGATGCGGTCAGAGTCGTGTAAATAAAAAAGAGTGTTTGTTGTTTCCGCTGCTGGCTTTTAGCATTCGCTTCACAAAAAAACTAAGTGGAGATGCTCTCCCACCGTAGAAGCAAGGGTTTGGCTCAAGCAAAGCAGCCAGTAAATTTGAGCCTGAATGTAGCAGCCCTGAGCAAATATGGAGTTTTTAACGACTCATCATTAGGATTCTCCTGAGTGTAACTTGCATCTGCCAAAGGGGTGATTTTCCCTGTTAACTATACCCCTCAATATTATCTATTCAGATAGATGTCAGCGGAAAAATTTTTTCTAGCTTAGCAGGGGGATAGACCAGAGTCAACTATTCCCTCCCCTCAGAAGTGTTAAAAATTAATACAAAACTTTACATTTAAAGTCAAGGAACGATCGCATCGTTCCTTGACTTTAAATCCGGTTTACCTGTTCGGGGTTTCGGTGGCGGAAGTAGCGGTTTTAACGAATCGCACTGTTCGTTGCTTAAGTCTCGAAGGGTTGATGAGCGTTAACAGCTTGCGAGGCCTATTTTCTAGGATACAACGAGGCAAGAAAACACGCCCTAGCCTGTGCAGGCTGGTTCATTCGTCCCGCTGCCGGTTTCAATCTGATCCTGAATTATCCATTTTCTGCCTGACTTCTGATCAACTTTTGCACGCTGGCTAAAGCTCGATTTAATTCATAACTTTTTCTTTCTGAATCCTGCAAAAAAGCCTGCTGTTCTTCTTCAATCATTAACACATCCTGCCGCACCAAACCATCTAATAACTTTTGAGCCGCACCGAAACAACTATCTTTGATAAACCTGCGAAACCAAATCGGCAATTTGTGCAGCCGCCAAAACGCATTTAATGAGGTAAAATGAATTAAATAAGCGCGAGTTGCTGTCTCGCTCACCGGACAAACCAAGCAGTAAATCTTAAAATCGCTTCCCAAAGTTGAAACCCAGTGCGGGTAAACATAACTCACAGCCAGCGGTTCCGGGTGCAGTCGGCGCAAGGACTTAAAAAATAACTGAGAAATTGACCAAATTTTATCTATTTTGTAATAACTTTGTGCCTGATAGCGAGCAGTTACTTGATGCTCGTTTTCTTCTAAAGTATCTAACACCGGATTGGCCCAAGCTTGCCAATCATCGTGCAAGTGTCCGTGGTACATATCCATCAAGTTTTCAATTAAAAATGAATAGTGTGCCTGACAGTCGATGACTGAAACTGTGGCAATATAATTGAGATGTTCCCACTCTGGCAAATCCAGTAAATGAGTTTTTTCTGCTTGCGTTTCGTCGCCGGGAAACAGCCAGATAAAACCGTTTTGTTCCTTTACTGGATAGGAGCGAATTTTGCAGTTAGGTAGCTTTTGATTTTCTGCTAAATAATCGACTTCGGCGCATTCTCCCCTTGCATTTAACCGCCATCCGTGGTAAGCACATTCGATTAAATCGCCTTTAACTTGACCGTGGCTGAGTTTAACTTGCCGGTGCGGACATCTATCTTCTAAAGCGTTGATTTTGCCTGCACTGTCGCGGAAAAGTACGATCGCCCGATTCCAGATTTTCGCAGCTAGCGGCTGAGTTTTTACCTCGCTGCTGCGGGCGATCGCATACCAGCGATCGAGATTAATGCCCAACTCGCGGATGTGAGTTTTTTGTTCCCTTGCAGATACCGATTTTATCGCGTTGTTTTGCATTACAAATGTTCCCAAATTACGCCCATAAAACAACCCAATTTTACAAAATAACAGCCGGGAAAGCAACGACCGTAAATTTTTCTAAATCTCCGTTCTGACAAATACCTATCGCTAGCTAAATGCTTCAACCACCCTGGCGACAATCGAAATTTTAATAATCTTAAAGCATTGCGAAATCCGTAGGTGGAACAGTCGAGTCTAAAATCTCTCGTAGCACCTAATATGTAGCCTATTGTAGCCGGAGTCTCGACTTCTGATATATTATCTAAAAACACGATTTTTCCGCGCGGATTTAACATTTTTTTAATTGCATCAAGGGCGGCGGGGAGGTTGGGCAGGTGGTGAAAAGTGGCAGCACTAACTATTAAATCAAATTGGCGATCGAGCGCTAATTGACTGGCATCCATTTGGATGTATTCGATATTGGGGGCTGAGCGTTTTTGACGGGCTATCTCTAGCATTTTTGCTGACAAATCGACGGCTACAACATTATCGTAATACTGGGCTAATTCAAAAGCAAGAATTCCCGAACCGCAGCCAATATCTAATGCTGCACCTTTGCTAGTCGATAGGTTGTTAGTAAAGAAATCGTTCTGGTTTTGCAAGGTGGCGGCGAAATCGTATTCTGTTGCAAAAGCATCAAAGGTTACAGATTTATTGCGAATTTTGCAGTTACTATTTAGCATCTATTATTGCTTTATACTAATTCAATAATATTTTAACCGCATATCCACCCCCCTCAACGTAGATATTTTTTTTGTTGGCAAGCTCTGCCTTTTCCCCTCAGCGAAACCACCCCCACAAACCGTAACTCATCTTAAAAAAAGAATGCAACTGTAGGAAAGCTCCAAACCCTTTTTGAATCAGTCATTCCCATTTCTTCAAATCTAAAATCTAAAATCTAAAATCTAAACTGGTAGGGCTGGGGGCGGGTTTTACCGAGAATAGCAGCCAATAATTGACGATTTATAAAGCCCGCCCCGGTGCAAACCTTAGATTTTTAACACGCCTTCGGGATTCACCGTCAAGAGCGATCGCCTCTGCAAACCCTCCTGATATAAAATAGCATTAGCTGCCAACAAACCGCTGCTAACCGCCCTTTCCATTAAACCGCACGGAAACGGCATTTTCACCCAATCTCCCGCAAACAACAGATTCGGAACAGCACAGCAAGTTTCTGGTCTTTCCGCATAACTACCGGGCGGATATCCAGAGAAATTCTTTTGATTTACCAATTCCCGGTGCAGCATATTTGCCTCTTTTAATTCCGGTACAATTTCGTACAATTCTTCCTCAAAAGTAGCCAGCAAAACTTCCTGGTTTGGAAATTCCTTCTCCTTGTAACAATAAGCGTGCAGTTCCACTACACTACCGCCAGTTTTCTGATTCCACTCTATGAACTGATCCTGAATTTTGTGGTAAAGCGTAATGCTGTCAGTCAGTTTGTAGCCGGAAAGCGAACTGAAATTGCTGTGTTCCCAGGGAAATTCGCGATCGAACCAAAAACGGCCCACCGCAAACGGATCGGCTATTTTCAAACTCTCGATCCGGCTCTGCACCTGCGGATTCACCTCACCGCTGGTCAAACTAAACAAATGCTGCATCCCCGGAACATCTGCCGCCAAAACATAATAATCAGCCTTCAATGTTTCTCCCAAATTTTGCGGCTGCGATGGGTTAACCGCTGCTGCTAACTGTATTTCATCTGCTTTTTCATCGACTACCTTAAATCGAGGCAAATCCCGCTGAGCAGGCCCGCTCACAACCCGCCCTTCGGCATCAAAAACTGCCCCGTGACAAGGACAGTGAAATTGACCGTCATTTTGTTTCTGAACTGTGCAGCCTTGGTGAGTGCAGCTCAGAGAAATTGCCTCTTTTCCCGACGGTGCGGCGGCAAATACGCTGTCCCCAGCGCCGAAATATTCGGTAGAGTTGCTGTCGGTTAACAGCCTGTTTCGCTTCACCCAAAAAGGTATTTTACTTTGCACGTCTCCAGACTGGTAACTCAGAGAATTAATCTTGCCGTTTTCCCAGCGTATTTCACTGACTGCGACATCTGTCAATACTTTGCCGCCTTTGCTTTCAATGGCTCTGGCCATAGGCTGCACCAAACTCGTGCCCATATCTTGCCGCGTACCGTTGAATGCCAAACCCTCTGGATTTCCGAAAAAGTAAAAGTGGAAAAATTGCATTAATTCTCCCGCGCTCAATTCGTCTGGAGCGTTGAGGCTGGACTTGGCAAATGGCAGAAAATACAAGTCATAAAGCCCGCGCGGAAATTCACCTTTTACCCAGTCGGCCACTGATATATTGTCGAGGCGATCGAAACTTTTTTGAGTTTGAAAACCGCCGATTTCTCGGAATACTTGCCAGTGAGCGGGTTTTGTAAGATTGATTCCCCACTTGAGCCGATTGGGAGAAGATATCCCCAAGTCAACTATATTCCAGGGGAAAGCTGAATGGTTGGGACGGAAAACTTCGGGTTTGTATTTGCCGTCTCGAAACACAACGGCGTAGGATTCTAAAGATACAAAGTTATCAGTAATTTCTAGTTCTTCAACCACACTTTTGAGGTTGTAGTATTGCGGAAAAAAACCGTGGAAACCGTGTTCCATCATAAAAGTTTCGTTCCCGACTTGTATCGGCCAACTAGCAATTTTGCCGCCGAGTTGGGGCGATTTGTCCAGCAGCGTCACGGCGAAACCCCGCTGACTGAGCTCGTAAGCACAGGCGAGCCCGGCCAAGCCTCCGCCTACAACTGCAACGGTTTTGCGGTTATTCAGCATTCGCGGCAAGTCAATAGAATCTTGCACAAAAACGGCGGGCTCTGGCTTGGAAAATCGAGAGTAGCCCAGCAGCCCGCCGGCGGCACCGACTCCGAGGAATTTGAGGGCGGTTCTTCGAGAAACTGGTTGGGATAGCGGTGAATTGGTTGATTGACTCATCAGCGGTACGCGGTAACGGGCTTTAAACACAAATACGCCATAAGGCATATATCATAGACCGAAATCAGGATATGTGAAGAAATACTAAGACACATCCCCCAATCGGATCGCGATCCTCTTCGAGGGCTTCGCTAACGCACCGTGCCAAGTTCGATCGCACACAATGTATAGCGGAAGGAAGCAGGCTTCAGTTATCTAGGAGAGAAACCAGAAAAAAGAAGGAAAAAGCGATCGACCGCATAGCGTAAAATCCTCTAAATAATTAAGTGTTTTTATTTATGTTGATCAACTCTTGGCAACCGCCGCCAATGATTCTAAAAAACTAGGAGATTTTCGGCAAAATCTTAGGCCAAAGGCAGTCTCGACGAATTGTAATAAATAACCGCGTAGATATCCGATGCCAAACAATTAATCAGTCGAGCTTTAAGTAAGTTGGCGCGAAAAAACCTAACTATTTTAAAATAAGTAAATACAGAGAATATATCTACTGAGGTAACTCAATATATCGGCGATCGATGCAGGGTATTCCTCACTTAATACCAAGACAAAACTCGATTCAACCTGAGAAGTGCGGATGTGTCGAAAAAATTCAAAGATGCCTGTAGAGGTAATGCCGGTTAAACTCACATCTTGCACCATTCTTAAGAACGGGCAAGATGCCCGTTCCACAAAAGATGAATTTTTTGTGGAACAGGCATCTTGCCTGTTCATAAAAGGATTATTGAGAAGGGTGCAACCTCTCAGTTAAATGTACTTGGCTGCTAGGTAAAAAACAGGACTTACTACGTGAAGAAACCGGGTTTTTGCGTAAGTCCGGCTTATGCAAAACCCCTGCATAATTTACAAAAATTTATATAAATCGCGAATTTCTGGGTGCGGGGACTCTGTTGGTGCTAATATCCACACCCTAGGGTAGATATTTGGGGTTGGTATTGAATGCTAAAATCGTGCGGCGATCGCCAGCACAGTCAATCGATTTTAGATTTTAGATTTTAGATTTTAGATTTTAGATTTTAGAATTGACCCCACGGATAAATACGTTCGGCAAGTTTCATCGGATACAGGTTTTTTATTTCTGGACGGATGAATCACGTGGCGGGTATCCTGGATGCTTTCGGTCAAAATACCCAGCCACATCCAAACTTTTGCCAACTGCTGCCGCCAACGGCGCCCTTAACCGCCCCAAAATCATGCACTACCAATCCCAGCAGCAACGCCAAAAACACACGACTCAGAAAAAAATTAAAAAAGCTATTTTTTACTGTTTGATAGCAATATTTTTCTGCTGGAGCACCGCGAACCTCGCTACAATTGCCCAAAACACAGCCCAGGGCGGGCCGGGCGGGCAAGAAATGAGAAATTTGCTCGATCGGGGCAACCTCACCGAAGCCGTAACCAGAATCGAACAAAACTGGGAAGAAGACTATCAAAAATACTTTGAACAAGACTTTGCAGCCCGTGCGAAAACCGCTGAAGCAATATCAAAAACTCTCTCCCGTCTAGCAGTTCAAACCAAGAAAAAACCAGCTTTAATTTACGCCATCCCGCGCACTGACCAACTAGAATTAATCTTAATATTGCCCGATCGCCCGCCCATTCTCCGCAGCGTCCCCGAAGCCAAACAAGAGAAACTGCTCTCAGTAGTCAAAGAATTCGGCAGCGAAATCACCAACCCAGTAAAACTCAACACCACCAGCTATCTAGCACCAGCCCAACAACTCTACAAATGGATAGTTGCACCCCTAGAAACAGATTTGCAAACAGCAAAAATTGAAACCTTGCTGTTCTGCGTCGGCGCAGGTTTGCGAACCGTACCCCTAGCAGCAATGCACGACGGAAAGCAATTTCTGATCCAAAAATACAGCCTCTCCCGCATCCCCGCCTTCAAACTCACAGACAGCAATTACACCGACCTCAGAAACGTGCAAGTTCTAGCAATGGGAGCATCAGATTTCGCAGAAACGGCGAACAAAGAACCTCTGCCAGCAGTTCCGTTAGAACTAGGTGCGATCGCCCGACAGTGGCCCGGTCAATCCTTTCTCAACCAAGACTTCACCATAGTAAACTTGCAATCCCAGCGACTGCAACAAAAATACGGAATCATCCACCTCGCCACCCACGCCGAATTCCGCCCTGGAACCCCAAATAATTCCTACATTCAATTTTGGGACACCCAACTCGGTCTCGATCAAATGAGAGATTTAAAATGGAACAATCCGCCCCTCGAACTATTAGTATTAAGCGCCTGTAGAACCGCCTTGGGAGACAAAGAAGCAGAACTAGGATTTGCAGGTTTAGCGCTGCAATCGGGAGCAAAATCAGCCCTCGCCAGCCTGTGGTACGTCAGCGATGCGGGGACTCTCGCCTTGATGACAGAGTTTTACCAGCAGTTAAAAATCAGCAGGCCAAACGACCCTCCAATCATTAAAGCTGAAGCAATGCGGCAAGCACAAATCGCTGCGATCGAAGGCAAAGTGACGATCGAAGGCGGTCAACTGCGAAGTGCGCGAGGCGACATTCCCTTGCCCCCCTCCATCCCCAAACTCGACAGCAAAGATTTATCCCATCCTTACTACTGGGCAGCTTTCAGCATTATCGGCAGTCCTTGGTAAGTTATATCAATTCCGGCGGCTGCGCCGGAATGATCAGCGAGGACACGGCAGTGCCGTTTCCCTACGCCAGATTTATTGTAGGGACTTAGGCACTCGCCGTATCCTGATTTCGGGTGATATTAATTCCGATGCAACCGGAATTGATATAAGTCCCGACTTAGATGCGCCTGGACTTATCGCCTATGAGGCCCGCCCAATTTCGACTAGGCTTTGCGCGACGATCGGCGAATCAGGACACTTATCACTTGTCCCGGCTGTGCGCCTCGCTGTGGCGGACTCCAATCGCCAACAGCCGCAAATCCCAGCCGATATAAGGTGTGGATGGTTTCTAACACGGCCTTGCGGGAACCTAAAACCGTGATTTGCACGACTTCTTGTTCGGATGCTGCTGAGTCGGAATTTGGACGCTCGGACAAGTTATCGTCAGGCAAGAATTCCTGTGACATAATATGGTCTCCTGGTTTTTGGTTTTTTTCTAGAAAAACCCAAAAACCCAGCCGCCCCGCACGGTAACGCAAGCAGGGCGGCTACAGAGAATGCTACGATTCTCAACTAGCCTCCATACTGGTGTACTCAGTTTGGCGGTTAGCTGTCCATTGCTGCTGGTAACAGCTTTGGGCAGTGCAACTAGATTTTCGGGCGACGCGGGCTGCTTCCTCTGCAAGCAAAGCAACCTTAATTTCACAGCGTAGCCGCTTTGGGGGGCAGCCGTCAATCGATATGAGATTTTTGATGTGAGATGCTACCAGATGTTTGGTAAGTTGATCGCTGACAGGGAGACGATCGCACTGCGCGATAATTGTACGTAATATCCGTAGGGAAACGACGTTGCCTTGTCCGGTGCAAGGCTGTACCGACGATCGCAAGGAAGACTTTACGGGAGCGCGCAAGCAGGGCTCTTGACCGAGACAGATGATAGGCTATACAACATAAAGTAATTTAATATCTGTAGCTGTCGCTCAATAAACCACCAACTTGCGATCGAGCGGGAGCCTTCAAGGGGAAACAACAATGAAAAAATTAGAATTTTTGCTACAGAAAGAGGGCGATCGCGCCTGGTTGCCCCTAGAAACCTCCGACGTGGAAATTCTAGAAGGTAAATACCGCGTGGTTGCTCGCATTCAGCACCCCAACACCGACATCGAAATTCGCGTTACCCATACCTCCTTCGACCAAGGGGCGCAGCGGAAAGTCCAAAGCCGATCGGCCCGCACCAACCCCGAAGGATTAGTCGTGATCATTCCCTACACCAGGCTCAAACCCGGACTGTGGGAACTCTCCTGCTTGCCAGATCCCAAATCAACACCACTAAAACCTTGGCAGTACGGCGTTCAGTTGGAAGTATTGCCCGCAGAATCGGAAACCTCCGAACCCCTACCGCCGATCAACCAAATCGAACCTGCTGCTTCCACCGTAGCCCCACAAATTGCAGCACCGGTCGATCCCCCAGCCCCACAAATCGCAGCATCGGTCGATCGCCCCGCCCCACAAATCCCAGCAGCCGCTGAGGCACCGCAGCAAACCAAAATCTACCAATTCCCAATTCCCCAAACCCCCGAACCAAAACCGGGCGTCCAACTCGAACTCCTCCTCGATCGAGAAACCTTCGTCACCCAACTCGGTCGCCCCTTAATCATTTCCGGCAAAATCGACATTCCCCAACACCCCCAACAAAGCAGAAAAACAGCAACTCTCATCCCCGAATCCGAAGCGCTAGAACTCAAACAACTCATCGGTTCAGCACAACTGCAAATTTACCTGCGTGACCCCCAAACCTCAAAAATTCTCGCAGAAATCCAGCAGCCGATGCCAGAACAAGTTCCCCCCTGCATCTTTGCTTGCGTCACCTACATCCCAACCGAGTGCAAAAGCCGACTCATTTTAGGAGAAGCAATTCTCAGCAGCGGCGGCGTCACCCTAGCCACCAAACTATTCACAATTACAGCCCGTTTAGAGCACCTTCTAGAGGAAATTAAAGACAATTTCCTCGAAGAAAAGCATCAAGCCGAACCCTCCCCAACAGCCTCAAAACAGCCTGGAAGCGCCAAAAATCTATCCTTCCTCAAGCTAGTAGAAAAATCATTAGACCCTCCCTCCCCCGCCGAAGTCCCAAGCAAGGAAGCCCTACCCCCTCTACTGGCTTCGCGTCAAACCCCAAGTGTAGGCGGTCTAGAATTGCCCGCATTCGGTAACAAACTGCCCGACAGCAGCCGATCGCAATTGCTCTCGGAAATCTCCGATTCGCCTCGAACTGCCCCAGACTCGCTCGACCCACAAACCAAACCCTCCGACATCCCAAATCCCACTCAAACAGCCGAAATCGGAGCGATCGACCAAAAACCCGAAAACAGCCCTGAATTAAAAACAACAGCCCCAGAAACCCCGCCAGCACCCACAAAACAGGCATTTCAAACCTTAAACGTCCAAAATAGATTTTGGTCGCGACTGAGTTCCCTAGCCAGCAACGGCGAATCCCCCGACTGGCTGAAAGCAACCACCCTGTCACCAACTCCAACAGCCGCCGCCAATAGCAGCGACGAAATTGCCGTTGTGGAAGAAAGCAGCGCAACCCAGCAGCAACCCGAAACCAGCGAAACAATTTCCGATCCCAAATCTACTAGCCCGGAAGCCAGAGAATTTGTGGTTTTTGACGAGCCCCCGCAGCCGAAACAAGTTGCTCAAAAAACCGCAACTGTCGTCGCAGAAGGAACTCCCCCAACTCCCTACGTTTTGCCAGAAGACGAGTTAGTACCGATGCCCATTTTGGAATTGCCACGCGCCGAAATTATCGCGGGCCAGGCTGTAAAAGTGCAAGTGCAACTCCCGGAATTAATGCCCCGGATTTATGTGAAAGTTTGGGTGTACGATCGGCAAACCTACCTGATTCTCGACGGGCCGCGCTGGATTACCGAATTTAAAGCTAACGGGTTTGGAAATGTTAGAGCAAGTGTCGAGTTAGAGATTCCCTACGGCTGCATGGAAGTCGAATTTGAGGCGATCGCCGTCGAAATGCAAACTCAGCGGGAAAGCCACAAAATAAGCGTTCACCGCCAAGTTTTACCGCCAGCCGGGCCAACTTTACCCCTCGAAGGGTAAGCCCAAATCCGCGTGCATCCCCGTTCATCCGCTAACATCTGCGGTTAAAAAATCCGGCGTTGCTGAATCAAGGTATGAATGCTCCAGGAATGGGAATATCGTGAAATTTCAAGTAATGTATTAATAACTTAATAGAATGCTTGAGCATTTTCTCACATTTAGAATAACAAAGAGTCTTGCGATGTAGTCTGGCTATCCGGATGTCTTAGTCTTGTATTTTCCCCTTCTAAGGAGTGTCATATAAGTCTTACTGATAATGTGATCCCATCAGGAATAAACATGGGATATACAGACCATCCATCAGTTACAGAAAAGTAGCATTTCTATGCACTTACTTTGTCCCATAATGGTTCAAATGTCTTAGCACACACGATCCCCTAATACCCATCCTAAAATTCCTGGTTGAAAGTGGTCAACCGCTGTCCACAACCAGATTTTGTTTGTTTTTTTTTACATAAGTTTGTAATTCATCGAGTTCACCAACTTCTGGAATTACTTCAGGGTCATAAACATCTGGTAACAGTTTTCCGACTGGTTTTACCCAATTTATTACGCCCGGTATGATGAACTCCCTTAACTCGTTCTATCGCCCGTAAACCCATACCATTGACGTACATTTTTAGGCAATCACGTTTGATGCTCTCGCTATAACCAAGGGTGGGGTTCATACTGATTAATGAATTGACGACAACATTGGACACAAATGTGATTCGGTTTTCCTTTCTTCTTGCCGTTTTTACGGATATGGGTTGATTTACATTCTGGGCATTGCATAAATTATTCCTCCTATTCATACTCTAACTCAGCAACGCCGAAAATACTTTTTGACTCCCGGAATGTTAAATAAAAATTCCGTGAGATCCGCATCCGAGTAATCGTTACAAGGCAGGTCAATAATAAAGTCGAAGTCTTGAGAATTAGCAAATTTGAGAACATCTCGCCAAACAATTCTATCTGCATCCATCACGAGAAAATTTTGCCAAGGACTTTCCCAAAAGGGAATCATATGACTTTTTCCCCAACCAAAGCTTCTTTTTCTCAGAAGTGGCTCAGAGACGCTATCGTGATTAATGACGCGCACTCCGTAAGCTTTTTCTAGGGGAGTCACGGAAAACGTACCGTCAATCAACAGGCAGATGGGAACATCTCCCAGGAAATATCGGATGCTAGCACAGCAACCCTTTGCAAACAAATAATCTTGGTCGCAGCAAGCAATAATAACCCCAAAATCTTCCGTAAACCGTCACTATTTTACTAACTTGCCTAGCCACAGCGTTTCGGTTTTTTGTTCTGAAAGCAGCTCGATTTTCAACTTTTGCATTTTAGCCAGCAGCTTAGCACTAAACTTCTGCGATCGCCCGTAGACAAAAACATCGCTAAAACCCCTAGGAATATTGGGTATAGTTGGTCTGTCAAACAACTGAGCTCGACGGCGCGCTTCCGGGTCAAGCAACACCAACTGCAGCCGCACTCAAACAACAAAAAAGTTGTGTTAAAATAGCGGGAAATTAAACCCGCCGACGGGCAGTCTCAAAAATGGCGATCGCCCTGGCAAGTCCCGACGGCAGCGGGCATCAAAAAACCAAAATGGGTCAAGCCTGAACTTGGGTTTCGATCGGGTCAATCTACCAGCCTTGAGGTCTCAGTTCCCCACTCATGGCGTGAAAATAGCCCCTGCCGGGTCGCGAGGTTTAAAGTTAGGTTAAAAAGCTTGACATTATAGGATATAAAGCTGTATAAGGGATGCGACACGCAGCCACAATCCTACCTATAACTGTCTGTTAAGTCTGGCGTAACCGAGAACTCTGGGCAGTTGTCAGTTAGAGGCAGATTGTGGTCGAACCCCTAGAACCAGTTGTCGCTCGCCCCCAGAGCAACTCAAGCAAGTCGGGCGATCGAGAGCAATTGCTAGGATGATATTTTCCTAGACTTTTAGGTAATACTCATAACAATTGGTGTAGACTGAAGTAGCCTGCATAAAACCATCAGTAATGATGACTTGGACTTTCTCTCACTTCTCTCAAGCTTTCGCTTGAGAGCATCTCTGTAATCCTTGCGGTTCGAGGTTGGTCAAAACCAGTGAAGAATACACCTCCAAAATTTGTGCAAAATACGGTGAGAGCCATAAAAGTTAGGTGGCTCTAAAATTTTTAAAGGCCCCAACTGTGGTTAGAAAACACCCAGTTTGAGTAGCGCTTTAGGGATTTTCCTTAAAGCTTTGTGAGATACCACCATGCTCTGGGACTTGTCTGATGAGTGTGCTATATTCGGATTCTCTCAGGTTGTCGGAGATTGTCTGGATTAAAAGTATCAGATGAAATTAGCAGGTGATGGTATAATCAACCGTAATGTAATGTGGGCTTGACCTGAATTGATGCCTGGGCGGTACAAGGGCCCAGCCCGCTACGTTCAAGCAGAAGTAGACACGCCTACTGTGAATCAACGGTGAATCAACGGTGAATCAACGGTGAATCAACAGTTATGGATAGGTTCTATTTTGGCAGTTATTGTCAACAGGCAAGCAACCACAAAAATTAGCAGTTGGGAATTGCTGCTCGTCGAGTTGAATAGAGTGTGAAGGTGTGAGGAAAATGAACAGAACTTTTTGGAATTTACTGCTAGTATCCCCGGCAATTCTGGGGCTATCATCAGTCATGAGTGCCACTGCGATCGCCGCAGAAGTGACCGCAACCGCTGAAGCCAACCAGGTAGCTACAGCTCAGTCATCTGAGTCAAAAATTGCAGAAATAGTTGGAGAAATAGTTGCAGAACCAGTTGCAGCAGCCCCTGCTGCCCCAGAAAAGCTGGCTTTAAACAGCAGCGTCGAAGCGGCCCAAACCCCGCTCGTCAACGAAGCAGACGCTGAAAAACTCGCCTTAATCGAACCACAAACCAGCGAAGCAGCACTGCAAACAACACTGCAAACAACAGGGAGCGACATCGAGTTAGCAGCCCCAATCGCTCCGGCCAGCGCGGCAGCAGCGACTGAACCCCTAGCAGCAGCAGGCACAGCCGAACCGGCTCCCCAAGCATCAGACTTGGCAGTGCAAAGCAGCCAGACAGAAGTTGCGGGGAAAATTGAAGTGCCAGCAGTAGCCAGCACCCCAGCTACTACCCCAGCTACTACCCCAGCTACTAAGGTAGAAATTGCTCAGACACCAGCCGCCGGAATGGGCGGTCCGATCGTCCCTGTCGCTCCCCAAGCGCTGCCGGCCCAACAGTCGGGAACCATGTCCCAGGTGACATCAGTCTCTCAGCTCTCCGACGTGCGCCCGACAGATTGGGCATTCCAAGCCCTGCAATCCCTAGTCGAACGCTACAGTTGTATCGTAGGTTATCCCGACGGCACCTACCGCGGCAACCGCGCCCTGACTCGCTACGAATTTGCAGCCGGCGTCAACGCTTGCTTAGACAACATAACCAAACTAATTGGGTCAACAGGTAACTTGGTTACCCGAGACGACTTAGCCATCCTGCAACGCCTGCAAGAAGAATTTGCAGCCGAACTCGCTACCCTGCGCGGACGAGTAGACGGCCTAGAAGCTCGCACCGCAGAACTCGAAGCCAACCAGTTCTCCACCACAACCAAATTGGCTGGAGAAGCCATTTTTGCCGTCAGCGACACCTTCGGAGATGGTGTCGGCCTTCACGACGACAAAACCTCTACCAACTTCGGCTACCGGGTGCGGTTGAACTTCAACACCAGCTTCACCGGTCGAGACTTACTCAGAACCCGCTTGCAAGCAGTCAACACCGCCCGCTACGATAGAGCCACGGCTACTGGTACCAACATGGCTCGCTTGGCCTTTGACGGCGATGATGGCAGCCAATTCACACTAGACGAAGTGTACTATCGGTTCCCGATGGGTGCCGCTACAGTCTTTGTCGGTCCTAAAGGACTTGACCTAGATGAAATTGCAGACCAAGCTTCTACCTTTGGTAACTCTACGAGTTCGGGTTCACTTTCCAGATTTGGAGTACGCAACCCGGCAGTATTCCGCGGCCCGCAGGGAGCAGGCGCAAGTGTGACTTTCAACTTGGGCAGCTTCCGAGCTACTGCGGGCTATCTCGCTGGCGACAGCGACGCTCCCAACCCCGCAAACGGCAGGGGCGTTTTCAACGGTTCTTTCAGCGCTCTGGGTCAGATAGGCTTTTTTAGCAGACCGTTTGACTTGGGCTTGACTTACACCCGGAAATACAATCGGGCAGGCGATGTTAACCTCATGGGCGGCGTCGGCAGTGCCTTGGCTAACCAGCCATTCGATCGACCAGCCACTGCTACCGAGCCCAGATTTCAACCACCCACTGCATCAGATAACTTTGGCGTGCAAGTTAACTTCAAACCCAGCAGTCGCTTTCAGATTGGCGGTTGGTACGGTTATACCAAGGCTGAACAACTGCGGGGTGGCAAGAATGACGCTACCATCCAGAATGGTGCTATCACTGTGGCCCTGGGAGATTTTGCCCGACAAGGCAACGTCCTCGGCTTCGTCTTCGGTGTACCGCCAAAAGTTACCGAGAGTGATGTCGCCAGAAACCGCAACACCTCTTATCACTTAGAGGGTTTCTATCGCTTCCAAGTCAATGACTTTATTTCGGTGACACCGGGCGTTTACGTGATTCTGAATCCCGAACACAACAACAGAAACGAGGATATCTGGGTCGGACTCCTCCGTACAACCTTTAGTTTCTAAGGTTTCCAGACATCTAGTTACAGCTAAAAGCGGCAGGCGACTGCCGCTTTTATTTAGGGCTTGCTGAATAATCGATCGCAAACTAAGAACAGGAGTGATCGATATATTCAAGCAGAGTTATATATAAGTTTTTTCGGTATCAAGTCCCCCAATTATAATTGGGGATTATCTTCAACCCAAAAACAGGTGTTCTTTTTCCAAATAGACAGAAAAACACACAAAAAACCCGGCGCCACCAGGAAGCATCGGTTCATAACCAAAAAAGTAATTGCAATAACCGTACCAGAGGTATTATCAAGTTTAGCCATAACTCTATTGAGACCGAATCTTCTTTTCCGCAAGCCCCAAACTTTCCCTCTATTGCATTTCTAATTCTTTCATCTTCTAAAGCTTGCTTCTTTTTTGCTTTACTCACATTTGCTGGGGGTCTTCCTAGAGGTGGCCCACTAATTCTAATGCCTCTTTCTTTACACCATGCTCGGTTTTCTCTTGTACGGTAAATGCGATCGGCATGAACCATTGGTGACAAGTTAAGACTTAATTGCATTTGTCAATCAGTAATATTACTCAAAAAACTGCTTTTTTAGGAGTGGA
>NZ_JAUBOX010000003.1:193939-232453 GCF_036700445.1 Microcoleus sp. T3_B1 | reverse complement strand
AATCAGAAGATGTGGGACAAGTATTAGCTCCGAGTTGTGCTTACTTAAACGGCTTAATTGGTAATCAGGTAAAACCTGCATGAGTATAATTGCTCACTGCAAAAGTGACATGCTCCCAACACAGTCCCCCTGCGCCGACTAAATCATAAAGGGGGTATTAAAGCCGGATTTAGTATCAGAAGTGCAAAATTTATAAATTCATGCTGACACGGATTCCAGCCAAGCTATCAAATCCTGTTGACTGGTAAAATCTAGCAAGATTTCTCCTAAATCCTCTAATTGTTCGAGAGATAACTGCTGGATGCGAGTTTTAATTTCTGGTGGGATTTCGCCAGTGCGCCGCGCGACTTGACGCAAGATTAATGCTGTTTGCCCCTCAATTATGCCTTCTTGGCGACCTTCTTGCATCCCCTTAATAACAGCACCGCGTTGGTCTTCAAAAAACATTTCCCGCTTTTCCAATTCCTCTAATTCCTTAAGGGTTAAATTAGTTCTGCTGGCGATGGAAAAAGCTGTTTGAATTTCGGGAATTGATGTGAACCTTTCAGGAATTTCATCGAATAGGGGAGCATTTTTGATAAAATAAATCCAGCTTTGAATTAGGTTTTCGATTTGTTCTAGTTCTTTGTTAAACTTGGGAAGTTCGACAAACACTAATTCGATTTCTCTGTTATAATACTCGAAGTTTTCTTCTAGTTCTTTAAATACAAAATGGGTGAGAAATTTTTCTGTATTTTCAAATAGAATAAAATCTGTAATTGTTAAAGCAATCAGAGGATTTAATTTAGAGTATCCTTCCCTGGGTCTGAGTTGAGTTGCGTAGGTTTTGGCGGCATTGTACACTACCCGTTTAGTAAAAGCTTCTACATTTATGACCTGCATTTCGATAATCACAGTTTTGTTGCCTGTAATTTTGGCTTTAACATCCAGGTAAGTGTCTTTTAATCGAGTAACGCTCGGCGCGGCGTAAGGGTCAATAATTTCTAAGTCTTCAATGGTTGGCTGCGCGTCATAGAGCATCGCATTGAGGAAGCTAATCAAAATGTCTTTGCTCTGAGGCGAACCAAAAATTTTTTTGAAACCAAAATCTGTTTTAGCACTGATGAAAGGCATAATTAATAGTGGGTAATTGGTAATTGGGGGGTTTAAATCACAAAAGTCCTTCCATTTCTAAGTCTTCAATTATCTGCAATCCGCGCGGGTCGCCAACTCGCAAAAGTGAAGATTTAGCATCTTCCCGCACGCCCATATCTTCATCTTCTTCTAAAGCTTCAATCAAACCGTCGATCGCCCCAGCGTACACTATATTATTCGGCAATTCGCGGGCCAGTTGCCCGATCGCCCAAGCGCAGTTGCTCCGCACAGCAGATACAGGATCTCCCCGCAGCGCTTGAATCAACGGTGGAATCGCCGCAATCACCACATAGTAACCAACTTTTGCCATTTGACCCAGAGAACTCGCCGCCCACAAACGCACCGCCGAAATATCTGTTTTTAGAGCATCAATTAAAGATGGCAAAGCGCGGTGATCCCTGCAATTTCCCAAGGCCCAAACTACCCCTTTGCGAACGTAACCGTTCCAGTCGCAGTTAAGTTGAAGAATCAGGGGTTCCACAGCATCGGGGCTCGGATTTCGCCCCAAAGCATAAGCCGCGCTCACCCGCACCAAGGGGCAACCGTCTCTCAATAAATTAATTAAATGCGAAATTGCTCGATCGTCCTGCACTTCGCAAAAAGCCCGCGCCCCAATCATCCGGTGCTGAGGTTCCGGGGATTCCAGCAAAGGCAGCATTTCATCGGGATCTGGCAGCGGGGGTTCGGAGTCATAAATTTGCTCCAAAGGGCTTTCCAGTTCCGTGTCAGTATCAAGGGCGTTGGAGTAGTCGTTATTGTTCATAAAAAAACTTTACCGCACAGAGGATGCTCCTAAGCAACTCAGTCAGTAGTCAGCAGTCAGCAGTCAATAATTGTAGGGTGCACGCGCAGTACCTTACTACTGAGATATTGCACCATTGTCAGCAACAGGCTTTTCGGCCTGTTCCACAACAGATAAATTTTCTTGTGGAACAGGCCGAAAAGCCTGTTCATAAAAGGCTAATGGAGAATGGTGCAACATATGACTTACTACAAACAAATTCCTCTGCTGTCACCTAAGTTGGTAGCGAGGACTTCAGTCCTCATAATTGCTGTCACCTAAGTTTGTAGTGAGGACTTCAGTCGTCATAATTTGGATGAATCAGGACTAAAATCCTTACTACAAAGGAATATCTCTGCTGTTACTTAAGTTTGTAGCGAGGACTGAAGCCCCCCTAATTTGGATGAATCAGGACTTTACCCCTGATTCCAAACCAGTAGAATTTATATTTCAAAGGGATTTGAGCATCGAGAGGGAATGAGTTTGATAGCCTAATTTTTGATAGAGATTCACCGCAGGCTGATTGCTCAGAAATACTTGCAAACCAATTTGCCGATCGCCCCTTTCCCGCGCCCAATTTTCAGCATGAATAACTAAAGCTGCACCGACTCCTAAACGGCGATGTTCCGGTGCGACGTACAGCAAAAAAATGTGAGCGTAGCGTTCTCCGGTGGTTTGGTCGATCGCATTTCCCAACCACAAACATCCGACAACCGATTGGAGATTTTGGGCTTGAGATTGGGGATTGAGATACTGCGAGGGAAGCGCCGGCAAAATTTCTGCCTCTTCCTGGCTGTTTTTCTGGCACTCTACCCACCAAACCGGCGTCTGGTTAGAAAAATACTGCTCGACAGTTTGAGCCAAATGTCCCAATTCCCGATCGGGGTAAAGCTCTTGGTAAGTCCGGTGCATAAACTTTACCAGTTTTGCCCGATCGAGTCCCGATCCTGAGCGCAGCCGATAGCCCGGTATTAGTTGAGCAGACATCAGATCAGCGGACACGGAAAGCTGAATAATTTAGCCCCAAGAAAATTGGGTTCACTACTGCCGCTTGCTTTTGGGGGATCGCTTCCTCAATCGGTGCGGGGGCCGCCATGTCACCAGGCAAAAAGATGCGAGCACTGACTGCTACCAGAGCCGCGAAAAATACTAATACCGCTATAAATGGAGCAATGTATTGACGAATGATACCCATAACCGCAAAAACTTTATTCTTGAGTTGATATTATCAAGTGTACCATACAAATCTTGTCAGCTATAATGGTTGATTGGACACTTAGCTCAAGAAGAGAGCGATCGCAAATACCAACAAACACAAAATATAATATTATGGCTGCCTCGCCTGCTGTTTATGAAGCTCTGGCTAAATCAATTGTTTTTTTGAATAAAAAGCCGAGCGAGCAAAATGAAGTTTCGAGTTTCCTGGATACTAATGGCTACTATATCGATCGCATATTCGACGACCAAGAAACCGGGTTTTATGCGATCGGGTTCGGTTCATCCAATCCCGAAAACCCGCCCGCCCTCGTATTAAAAGGTACAGACTTCATCGACGGCGACGCTATCTTTTCCGACTCGCGGGACATTGGTGTACCGGAATTTGAAAAGAACAAAGATAATATCCAAAATTGGCTCACAGAAATCGGTCAAAATACTGGTAAAAACCCCAACAAATTATTGCCCGATGTCATCGGACACAGTTGGGGCGGAGCCGTCGCTCAAATTGTAGCAACCGAATACACATCTCTGACCGGCGATATCTTTACTTTCAACTCTCCGGGAGTATCAGCGAGTACATTCAACACTTTTCGGAGAAATCTCAGTAGGGCAGGCAACAAAAATGTCACTCACTACATTGTCAGCGGAGATGTAGTCAGCTTGTTTGGCGAAGCATTTATTCCGGGTAAAGTATTTATCCAAAGCTTTACAGACCCGAGTATTAATCCCTTAACTGTTTTGGCAAAACATCGAACTGAAAATTTGTTAACTACTCCGCCCGTGGGTTTTTTGCAGAGGCAAATTTCCGTAGAACAATTAAACAGTCCCGAATTTACTTATAACAACGATTCAGATTTTAACGAGTTTATCGCTGCGATGAATTTGGCCTTACCCAATGTGTCAGTAGCCATCAGAAGCAGAGGCGGTGCAGAGAGTGTGAGAACAGCACCAGAATTTTCTTTTGTGCAGTTAATCAGACAAATGCAATACGGTTTAGCTCCCTTACAACCGAATTATTTATCAGGCGACGCTCGCAACAATACTGCTACGGGGGGCCCTGGAGAGGATACAGTTATCGGCAACGGCGGTAACGATACTCTCAGAGGCAATCGAGGTAATGACAGCATCACCGGTGGTGATGGCGACGATTTCTTGTACGGCGGCAGAGATAACGATTATTTGGAGGGTGGCGACGGAAACGATTTGGTTTCCGGCGAGTTTGGCAACGATTTTTTAATTGGTGGTGCGGGGCGCGATCGCTTTGTATTGGAATCCGGCGGCGGAGCCGATGTGATTGTCGATTTTCAAGATAGTGAAGATTTAATTACACTGTCGCGGGGTCTAACTTTTCCTCAAATTAGAGTAACCCAAGGGGGTGACGGAGCTTTAATTACTATCCCGGTTACTGGGGAAATTCTTGCTACTCTCAGAGGCGTAGTTGCCAGCGATCTTACGCGGGTAGATTTTGTATAGCTTGGGGGCGATAAAAAATTGTAGTTTTAGTGGCGCGAAACCGGGGTGGGTTTTGTAGCAAAATTGTTTTTACCCACAAAAAATGTCTGCTAAATCTGCCCCTACAAAGCAACGAAATATGACCAATTAATATGGTTAATAACCGGAGTTTACAGTAAAATTAATTAAGTAGCTTAAACACTAATTCCCAATCTAACGACAGGAAATAAAAAAATATGCCCTCCTCTCCCGCCGCTTACGAAACTATAGCCAAGCAACTTGCTTACATAGATAACAACCCCCAGTCTCAAACTTTAGTTCAAACGGGTTTGACCGCTGCTGGCTACCAAATCGATCGCACCTTTGACGATCCCGGAACTGGATTTCACGCGATCGGCTTAATTTCCACCACCCCAGACAAACCGCCAGTTTTGGTATTTCGCGGCACCGACTCGCCCACAGACGATCTTGCCAACGCAGACAAGCGCGGCGTCGGTTTCAACCAATTTGAAGCCAACAAACAGGCATTAGGAAATTGGCTGACACAAATCGGTCAAGACACAGCAAAAAACCCTCGTCGCTTGCCCCCAGACGTTCTCGGACACAGCTTGGGCGGTGCTTTAACGCAGTTAGCCGCAACAGAATTCACATCTGCGATCGGAGATATTGTCACCTTCAATTCCCCGGGAGTTGCTCAAAGTACAGTCAATTCATTTAAGCAGAAAGCCGGTGCGGGAAAAAATGTAACTCACTACATAGTTAGCGGCGATTTTGTGAGTTTGGGAGGAGAAGCTTTTCTCCCCGGAAAAGTAGTTCTTCAAACATTTACTAACCCGATTATCAACCCACTACTTGTCTTGGACAAGCACGGCCAAAGCGGTTTGTTAACTTCTCCACCTCCCGGCTTGACTCAGGCAGAAATCTCTGTAGACCAGTTGAACCGCCCTGATTTCACTTTTACAGATTCAGATTATTTAGAACTGTTAGCTGGCTTAGACTTTGCATTACCAGAATTTGGAGATGCGCTGCAATCGCGCAGCACAGTAGAGCAATTGAGAACCACTCCCGGAAAAGGCTTTTTTGGAAGTTTTAGGGCAATGCAAACTGCTCTCGATCTATCCCAAATTAATAGTTTAGTCGGCGACGATGCCAACAATATAGCATCCGGTTTGGCAGGGGACGATATTATGACGGGCAATGGGGGAAACGACACCCTCATAGGCAATGGAGGTAACGATATTATCAGCGGTGTCGCCGGCAACGACCAGTTATTCGGCGGCAAACGAGATGACAATTTGAACGGGGGAGAAGGAGACGATACGCTCATTGGCGGAGTAGGTGCTGACCTCTTGATTGGCGGCGCTGGACGCGACTTGTTTGTGTTGGGAATTGGGGCTGGTACAGACACACTTATTGACTTTAAACAGGGTGAAGATTTAATCGGTTTGACCAAAGGTTTGAGCTTTAACCAACTGAGAATTACTGAAACGGAGCTTTCAACGGGGATCGAGGTTGTCAGCACAGGTGAAGTTCTTGCCAGTTTCTTCGGCACACTAAATACTCCGCTTACAGCTAGCGATTTTAGGTCGATTTAGTTAGCAATACAGATATGGGGTAGGGACACAACATTGTTGTGTCCTCTATTTTGTGGCGCCACCTAGGAACGTCAACAGATACAATTTAATTAATCGAAATCGTCCAGTCCCGGCCTGGGCATGGATGCTAATTTTTTCTCATCTTCTAGTGGCAAAAAGAAAATCGTCATCATACCGGGAATCACAGCCAGCGCGCTCATCAAAAAATAATTTTGATAGCCGAGATTCTCCTGCAAGTAGCCGCTATAAACGCCCGGAATCATCACTCCTGCGGCCATAAAAGCCGTTGTAATTGCATAGTGAGATGCTTCGTATTCAGGGCGGACAGTCCGCATCAAGAACACTGTATAGGCAGCTACGCCAAGTCCGTAAGTAAATTGCTCGATCGAGTTTACAGCATAAGCCCATTCAATCCCCGGTTGATGGATTGCCAACAGCCAATACAGCACGTTAGTTGAATTTTGCAGAATTGCCGTCGGCCACATCCATTTTTTCAATCCTTGTTTAGCAATCAAATAGCCGCCCAGCAACCCTCCTATTAACAGAAACATTACCCCGATCGTACCCGATAACAGACCCATGTCCGATGTAGAAACTCCTAATCCTCCTTTCTCCACTTTATCCATTAAAAATGGCGGAGCCATTTTAAACGTCAAGGCATCGCCTAACCTAAAAATCAAGACATAAGTCACAATCCAACCAATTTTATCTTGCTGAAAATAAGTTTTAAATGCTTCGATAAAGCTTGTTGTTTGTTGGGGTGCCTCGGATTCTATATCGTAATTTCGAGGATAGGGAAGATACCACCGCTGAAAGAGATATATCAGCACAAACATAATCGCACAAATACCAAAGGCTGTCGCCCATCCGTAGTTAAGCGCAGACACGCTAAAATCCGAACCGAAAAGTGACAGTGGAATGTTTTGATATGTTTTGGTGTCGCCTGTATTTCCGGTGACTAAATGCTGTTCTGCCAGTTTCCCGGCTAAGAAAACCAATACACCGCTACCGGCAATGACAGCACCTCTATAAGCCGTGTTGCGAACCCCGACAAACAAGGCTTGCTGGTCTTTATTGAGAGTGTTTAGATAAAATCCGTCAATGGCGATGTCGTGAGTAGCTGACACAAAGGCGATCGCCGTAAAGATAACAAGCGATATAATAATCGATGCCGGCGTTAATACGCCAAAAGCCAGGAAAGCAAACAGGAAAGCACAAATGATTTCGGTTGTTAAAATCCATTTGCGTTTGGTGGAATGCAACTCAACAACTGGCCCCCACAAACCTTTTAAAACCCAAGGAAACTGCAAAAGACTTGTCAATCCGATGGTTTCGTTGTCGGTTCCCATACCTTTCAAAAAAATCACCGACATTAAATTAACGACGGTGTAAGGGAGACCTTGAGCGAAGTATAATACTGATACCCACAATCCAGCGTTATGCTTTTTTTCCATTGGAGAGATATTTTACCTAGTTACTTATTTGATTTACTGAGTGCGATCGACAATTCCGGTCAATTCAACCCCTGGCATCACAGTATATGCCATTCCGATGCCAGCGGCAGCCATATAAATAGTGCATTTTAGCATCATTCATACTTAAAAGTATTTTTATTTTGTGAATTAGCCTGCAATAATTTTTCTCCGTTAAAATGAACGAGGTAAGCGCGAACATTCTTTTCCCAGTCAGAAGTCTCATAAGTTCGCAGCAATTCCAAAGCACTTTCTTCTATCTGATATGCAGTTTTTGGACTATTCACCGGACGTTCGGGACTGTCAGGATTAACAACAATTAAACCTGCATCTAGAAACTGATGCACCGTTTGGCGGCGCACAGTTTCCCGCGTATTTGGTGCATATTTTTTACTGTACTCCTGCTCCATAAATTCCATAATTGGTGTGATTCCCCGAAGTGGAGATTTTGCCAATTCCCAAGCATCCTTTGGCTTGAGGTCAAGCAAAGCCAGAAGGGTTAAGGCGGAACGTTCGTTAACCTGACCTTTTGGAAAACCCAGCGCTGCAAGTATTTCTAGAGATTCATCAATACGGTTCTTGATTGTCATTGGGCTATTTTCTAACGGATTTGTTGCCTTCAGCAGTTGTCTCTCGACAAGTTGATCAATCTCCCGCTGTGTAGGAAATATTTCTCCTATTTGAGCGCCAAGTAAAAGTAATTGCTCTAGATTAGGATACTTCAAATTGCGTAAATCCGTAGCATTAACTTGAGTGTGTCCGTTGAACAGTCGGAAAAACGCATCTACCAAACTCGAATTTAGATAAACGGCCAATCCCCGCGCCAGGGTGAGGTCTAATCCGCGTCCCTGTTGGTGAAAGTAATTCAAATGGTTCTCAAAACCCACGCTAGAACTATTAATTTTATTGGCATCCCAAACAACTGCAACAATTCGCTTTTTCTCTTCCTTTGAGGAGAAGCGCTTGCTCAAAACATAATGTTCGTTAGGTACGAGGAGTGCAGCAGTTTTTTCCGTGACAGCTAAAGCTTGATGCTTTCTCGTGGCTGTGGGATATTCAACACCGCCAGCCGAGAAATGTGCGGGATAAATCAGCGGAACTGTACCGTTTTCAGGTTTTAGCCGCAAGTCAGACCGAACACGAAAATCTACAACTTTTCCGGTAGAAACTGTTAAGCCTAATTCCTCTAGGGTGCAAGTAAATTGAGCCATTTGAGCGACTACTTTCTGGCTGACAGAATCCGGTAAAATCCGAATAAATTGCTCGGAATCTTTGGGATTAATTAGGGCGGTATAGGGCAGTTGGTGAGACAAAACCAGGTCGTCGCCCACGCTGCTGCTTGAGGTAATTAGTACAGTATCTGGCTGTTCTATTTGTTTGGTGGCGCGCACAATAATAGTTTCTTGCAGCACCGCATCATCGCGAAATGGCAACTGTCGGGATTCAAAGATATGTACTTGGCGTAAAGCCATCATTTGAAGGAATACTTTGCGGAAATCTCGAAAGTACAAACCGTTGCAAAAGCTGCGGGGAGTAATCGACACTAATTCACCGTTTGGTTTGAGCAGGTGAGCAGCAGCCACTGTGAAGCCAGCGTAGAGATTGCTGGTTTCTAGTCCTATAGAACGCAGCAAGGTTCGGGCTTGGGATTTAGCGTCTATCTTGGCATAGGGAGGATTGATAATTGCATGGGTGAATTCCCGTTTTACTGGTTGTGTAAATAGATTGGGCTGCAACATATCAGCGCTGTCTTGAATAAAATCAATTTCGCGAACCTCACAGGTAAAAGATATCCCAAAACGCTGACATTCTATACTGCATAATTCTAAAGTTTGCTTGAGGTATTCTATCAAAATAAGGTCAATTTCATAAGCTGTAACCTGCAGGCTGTGCGGTTTGTTTGGGCGCTGGCAAAGTTCGCAAACAACTGCTGCTAACAGGGAACCAATTCCTGCACCGGCATCTAAAAGCGATATATCGGGACAGTTAAATTCAAACATTCCCGCCATCAAACTTGCCACGGACGAAGGTGTTAAAAATTGTCCCTTTTCTCCTCTCTGGCTTTGCTGCAACTTTCGGGTTGCTTCTTGGCGCCAGCCATCTACTCGATCGAGTAAATTGCTTGCAGTTGAGTAGCTGTTACCCGGAAGGGCTAGGGTTTGAAAGTGCGGTACTATCATTTGTTCAAAAAGTGCGATTTCGAGTTCAGTTTATTTTCGCCCAAAATAGGAATCTATAGGCTATCATAGTACCAGTTTACTCTCTTCCCATAACAGCAAAGGGCAGCCATGAGTCAAGAAAATTTTACATTTCTCCTTGATAGCGAAAAAAAAGAGGCGCTGAAGGCGATCGCTACTGTCACCGATCGCGATTTAACTTATGTTTTGAACGAAGCGATCGCTTCTTACCTAGAAAATTATCAATGGCTGCTTGATGAGATTAATAAAGGCGTTGCCGAGGCCGAAGCTGGAGACTTTGCCAGCGATGATGAAGTCCAAGCAGTTTTTGTCAAATTGACTAATGAAAATTAAGTGGCTGCGACAAGCTTTGCGAAATCTAGAACAGGCTCACGCATATATTGTTAAAGACGATCCAGAGGCAGCAAGGCAATTAATTTTAAGGATTCAGAGTGCTGTAGGTCAACTCGCAGAATTTCCTTTTATGGGTCGAGTTGGTCGCGTAGAAGCTACTAGAGAACTTGTCATTTCCAATACATCTTATCTGATCATCTATCGAGTAAAAGAAGAAAACGTAGAAATTCTCCGTATCCTTCACAGTTCAAGAAAGTATCCCGAAAATTAGCTCGTCTGCTTTTAAATTTGAGATTTAAGCCTGTATAAATCTACTCGATAGAGTAAATTGCTTGCAGTTGAGTAGCTGTTACCCGGAAAAGCTAGCGTTTGAAAGTGCGGTAGTCTCATTTGTTCAAAAAGTGCGATTTCGAGTTCAGTGTATTTTCGCCCAAAATGCCACCGATGTGCAAAAATGTCAAGCAGACTATAAAATATATAACTTATCCAAAAGTATGTTTACTGTTCATATAGCTAGATCGGGAGGTAGCTAACGATGACACAAACTGAAACTAAGCGTTATGATTTTACTTAAGTATCTAGGCCTAAGTTATGACAACTATCAACTGGAATGAAGTTTTAGATAGTATTTCAGAGAATGCAGAAGAGCCAGAAGTCGAAGATCGATTTGTCAAACGCCTTCTAAATGCACTTGGATTCACATCTGATGAGTGGGTACAACAGTTTAAAACAGGGAAGGGTCCTGCTGATTTTGCTGCTCGCAAGAATCACGATGAGGATAAATTTTCAGTTGCTAAGAGTAACCCATACTTAATCATTGAAGTTAAAGGGAGAGTATCAGGAAAGGCAATCATTAACTTAGCAGAAGGTACTCCCATGTACAAAAAAGCTAAAGAACAGATAACAGGTTATCTTCTTGCTCCTAAGTGCCAAACATCTCAATGGGGTATTATCACTAACTCAACAGATATCCAGCTATTCCGCAAACATGGTAAAATCGTATTGCCTGCTACTGACTGCATGAGGATAACCAAAGATAATATCATTGAGATTATTACTAAAATTAAGAACTTGCTGGAAAACCCACCCAAAGCTTTAACAATTTGCATTTATAATGATAAAGGAGGCGTGGGAAAAACTACAACGACAATAAACTTGGCTGCGATTCTTCGACAACAGCCGAAAAAAGTGCTTGTTGTTGACTTCGATCCACAACAAGGAGATTTAACAGATTCATTAGGCTTACAGGAGGGAAAAGTAAAATTATCGGATTGCTTGAGGGAGGGAACATTGGATGTTAAAGACACTATTCAAGCATTTAATCTGAAGAATAAAGCGGGTCAATTAGTTAAGGTATTTGATGTCATCCCATCTGATTCAGGATTATCGAAGTTCATGAGTTATGAGTATGAAGCACAAATTGAGAAAGGTTCAGCAAGGCTGCGAGATTTGCTTGAGATTTTTGTTGGTAATTATGATTACATCTTAATTGATGCACCTACGAACTGGACTTTTTTTAGTAAAAGCTGTGTGGTAGCTTCCGATGTAATCCTCATGCCAACAGAACACAATAATTTTTCATCTTTAAAGAATGCTGCTAAAGTGATTAAAGGATTCTTACCTGAAGTTAAGAAGCTTAGGCAGGACGGTGGCCCTATTGCCTTGCCGATATTTTTCAATAAACATAAAGAAACAGAGGCTTCAATCAAAAGAGCAAATGCAGAAATTAAAGCAATTCTTACACTTAAGAAAGGAGAGAGTTATATTCTCGATTCTAATTTGTTACCCTATTATTGGCCTAAATCTACAAAAACGGTGATTGACACAAGTATATTCAATGTTCCCGAATATGAAGTGGTTTCAAGTGCAGCTTTTTCTCGAAAGCCAGCGGTTTTTCAACACAAAAAAGCCGCTGAATATTACTTAAAATTAGCGAAGGAGTATTTTTTGTATGAGTAATTCTGAGAACATCGGTAAGTTAATGCACTTGAAGTTATCTAAAATTGAGTCAGCAGAACCCTGCTCTGAGTCAGAGTTTATCATTGCCGGAGCCGCCGAAGCCGTCTTGCAAGCAGGTAATCGCAATTGGATTCCGATTATCGTTAAAGAAACAGGCGACTATCAGTATCAAGTTGTGAGCAATCACTTTGTCTATGCTGTAGCTCAACAAGCCAAATTAGATTTAGTATGGTGTATTGTCATTGACCCAAAACCATCAAATATTGAACAAGCGAAGATTCTAGCGCGAGAAGCAAATCCCACAGTCAATCTGAGTACAGCATCAAAAGATACTATTATAGCTGCACTTGAATACTTAGTTAAAGAGCATAATTGGAACAATGTAAAACCAGTTGAAGCTGCCAATAAAATTTTAGAATCTAACCGGGATCAATGGTCAGATTTTAGCCCTTTGACTAAGCTAAAAAGTTGTAATTTGACTAAGGCGAGATTAGGTTGTATTGCTAAAGTATTTTCTATATCACCGCCACCGCCGCCGCCTCCTCCTCCTCAAGCAGTCAGCGTGAAACGTGCATCAAGAGATGAAATTTTCGATCGTCTCAATTACTTATACACTAATAAAATAGGAGGCTTTGAAACTATCGATCCTGAAAAAACAGCCGATGCTATCTTCACCGCGAATAAAGGCAAGTGGAAAAGCCTAACTCCAATTGCCAAACTTGAACCCGGCCTTGATACAGCCAAAATGAAAATCATTAAAACCCTATTTAGCCTGTAAAACTATGTTAAGTGGTGTAGCGGATTCAATTTACGGGCTCAACCGCTATATTGAAAAATCGGAAAATATCGCCCATTTTGCCGAGGTCAATTTTAATCTCATTCTCGACTCTCCCAGCGGTATTACTCAACTATTTACCGATCTGCCCACTTAATTTACCATTGTGCGAAAATGTCAAGCGGACGCTCAAACCAAAAGTCCGTAAAGGACTGTTAAACGCTCTCTCACACATTTCTGATGCCTAAACCCAAAACATTCTTTTTGTCAAGCTTGTTCCTGATTGGCTTAACAATTAGTTTTCTGCTGACTCCTGGTTGGTTATCAAACTGGTTCCCAAACCGCGCGATCGCAACTATGCCCCCGCCAACCCAAACCGCCGAATTTCGCGCCTTCTGGGTGGACGCCTTCAACCCCGGCTTCAAAACCCCTCAAGAAGTCACAAAATTGATCGCAGACGCGCAGCGGGCAAATGCCAACGCCATCGTCGCCCAAGTCCGCCGCCGTGGCGATGCCTTTTACACGAGTGCGATCGAACCCCGCACCCTCGATCCCAACGTTCCCCCCGGTTTCGATCCCCTGCAAGATTTGATTGACAAAGCCCACGCCGCAGGCATTGAAGTACACGCTTGGATGGTGACGCTGCCGGTGGTTTCCGGTAGCAAACTTCCCGCCGGTCACGTTTGGCAACAACACGGGCCTTCTGCCCCCGGAAACGACAATTGGGCCATGCTGACTTCGAGCGGCGAATCACCCGGTTTCCTCGATCCCGGCCATCCAGACGCCGTAGATTATACTGTTTCCGTCTATTTGGACTTGATCAAGCGCTACGATGTGGACGGCGTACAGTTGGATTATGTGCGCTACGGCGGGCCGACTTGGGGCTACAATCCGACTGCGATCGCCCGTTTCAATCAGCAAACAGGTCGATCGGGCAAACCCGCACCCACCGATCCCGCGTGGATGCAGTGGCGGCGCGACCAGGTAACAAATTTAGTGCGAAAGCTTTATGTAGAAAGCCTTGCGATTAAACCGCGCGTTAAAATTACCGCCGCCACGATCGCCTGGGGAGACGGCCCCACAAACGATGCAGGGTGGTATCAAACGCAGCCTTACAAAGAAGTATTGCAAGATTGGCGCGCTTGGCTGGAAGAAGGGATCGTAGACATGGCGATGCCGATGACTTACCAGCGCGAGTACAAACGATCGCAAAAACTCGCTTACGACAACTGGATCGAGTACGCCAAAGACCACCAGTACAACCGCCAAATTGCGATCGGCCCCGGCAATTACCTCAACTACATCGAAGACACTCTAGGCCAGATTCGTCGCGCCGAACAGCCTTCTGCGAAAGGAAATCACGTCGCAGGTACGGTGCTGTATTCCTACGCTAGCAGCAACGTGTACACGAATGTGGAACTGCGATCGGGCGGTAGCGGTGATTTGCCCCGCCAGCCTTGGAAATACGTTCCCCAAAGCAACGATTTGTTTTACACTGCGCTGTCGCAGCCGAGTCAATACGTTGACGCTGCCACGGGCAAAACCGTTCAAACTCAGCCTGTGTGGGCGACAACCGCAGCGGTTCCCGATATGCCTTGGAAGTCGCGGCCGACTACAGGTGCGATCGCCGGAAATTTGCAGCGGTGCGCTCAAACTTGCGACGGTGCGAGCTTGACATTGCAGTCGATCGATGCTGCGGGAAAGGTGCGTCAACTGCGCGCGGATGGTAAAGGATGGTTTGGGGCGATCGAGCTTTCTCCGGGAACTTATCAGTTGAAAGTTGACGGAAGTCAAATTCAACAAACAGTTAATGTTGCCGCCGGTGAAGTAACAAAAGTGAATTTCGCCAGTTTGTAGGGTGTCAACTTAGCCCGAAAGACCGGGATGAGTTTAAACCCCTGCTTAGCCCGAAAGACCGCCAGGGAATTAATTCCCTGGCTAATAGCTAAAGTCCTCTCAAGAGGACTGATGAATTGTGCAGTCCTCTTGAGAGGACTTTAGCTTTGAGGCAGGGGTTTCAACCCCTGCCGGACTATCGGTTTTACGTTAAGTTGTCAGTAATGGTTTCTGCCTGGGAACCAATTAAGCTACAATCAAATTATCCAGGCTCAAATTATAAATTTAGCCGAGAAGCTATGCTAATAACAGAAGCTGCTTTCATGCTCCGTAAATGGACAGTTAAAGAGTATCACAAGCTGGGAGAAATCGGAATTTTTAACCCAGAAGAACGACTCGAATTAATTGAAGGAAATATTATAAAAATAAGTGCAAAAGGAACTCTTCACGCTGCCGCCACTAGACGCACTGCGACGCTGCTGCACAATCTTGTGGGAAATCAGGCTGCTATTTATAATAAAAGCCCGATCGCCCTTGATGACAATTCCGAACCCGAACCGGATATCGCCGTAGTCAGAATCGATCCTTTTGACTATGCGACTCACCATCCGACTCCCTCAGAGGTATATCTCATTATCGAAGTGGCAGACAGCAGCTTAACTTTCGATCGCGAAATTAAAGCCAAAGCTTACGCGCGATCGGGAATTGCCGATTATTGGGTGCTAAATGTGGGCGATCGACAACTCCACGTTTTTCGAGAACCTACTGAAAATGGGTATCAAAGCGAAGTATTTCTTGGGGAAACTGCGAGCATTTCACCGCTCGAATTTCCCGCTTTCAATATCGCAATTCTGGCAATGTTGCCCCCTCTGGTATCAAATTGAAAACGGCTGTATCAATTCTCTTTATTTGTGAATTATGTTTTTTTTATTAACCGCAGAGGGCGCAGAGGGCGCAGAGAAAGAGAAGAGATAGAGATAGAGAGAATGGCTTTTCCCTTCGCGATCGCCTATTTATGCGTTCAGGACTACGATCGGTATTTTGCGTTTTGGTGATAGCTGTTTAAATCACTGTCCAGTGACCAAATAAACACTTCACTCATGGGGAAACGCTGACATGACTTATTAAATTCTTCAATGATACTGAGATCGCCGAAGCTAGTTCCTTCATACTTATCAGGTGCTTTGTTTCTGCCAGCTAAATCAGGAAAATTGTCAATCCACAGTAGTATTTGTTCTGTATTTGGGAATTGAGTAAGTGACCAAGGAGCTTCACCCTTAAATGCAGCTTTAACTTCTTTAACAAAACGCATGGCTGTTTTCCTTCGCATTGTACCGTCGCCATTCTGGGCAATGTGGTTGCCTGTTTCTACTATGGTTGCCATCGGTAACAAAAAAGTACAACCAGATTCAGCATAAATCTTAAAATCTTCTAGGACTAATGCCCTATCCTGATTGCAGTTGGGAACATTAAGAAAGTTGAGGAAAATGCTAGTATCGATTAGGCAAATACTACTCATTCCCCGTACTCCTGCAAACGAGATAGCCATGCCATTGCTTGCTGTTTTCTCTCATCAGGCGTGTGCGGCGACTTGACAAACCGATCGACTACTCCAGCAGTTACCAATTGACCAAGAGGGCCTTGCGATATCAGGCTAGGATAGTCATACATATCTCCGAGTCGTATAAGGCGGCTATCCCCTGCTTGGGGATCTCGGTAACAAAACACTACATCACCGAGGGCCTCGTCAGGTAAGGCATCCATGAGAGCGGGGTTATGAGTAGAAAGCAGCACCCGCAAATTACGACGCTCGGCAATATCTCGAATGCAGGTTAGTAGATGTTTGGCGCGGTTGGGATGAACCCCATTATCGATTTCTTCGATGACTACTAAACTACCTTCGGTTGCTGATAGCATGGCTGCTGTAATTGCTAACACCCGCAAAGTGCCATCTGATAACAAAGCAGCCTCGCAATAGCGCGGTTTGCTACCAAAGGTTTCTGCTAGCCTCACCATCACTTCATCTCGCGGACCCGAAATGAAATCTAGCTTTTCTATAGCCTGTTCTGGTAAGCTCTGAATCAAGTTTAAAATTGTTTTTTGATTGTCTGGTTTATTTTCCCATAGGCGAAACAAAACACTGGAAAGATTAGTGCCATCCTCTTGTAAGCGTTTATCGGATTTGAAACTGTACTCGCGCATTTTGGCGGGAACGGGATCGAGAAATAGGATGTTTTGTAATACTCTTTGATATTCGCGGACTGTTTCAGGAATGACTTTTTGGGATTTAGGGTTTTTTGCATCAAAACGAGCAGGTGTGTCTAATTGAACAAAGATCGCCATTTGATCGCTGCAAATTACTCGTGGCTTATTTTTTCCTTGGGTAAAGTTGTTATAGGAAACATCAACATCCGTCCCTATTCCTTGAGATGGTTTATTTAGCTCATATAGAGGTATTTGACTTGTTTCAGTTGTCGAGCCAACAATCCGCTCACTACTAATATGCAGTTCTCCCTCACGCACATTGAGGGTTATATCAAGTTGGTTCCATTTTGTTGAGTCTAAATGGCAACCGATGGTAAAATTTGACTCTCCTTGATAAGATAAATCATCGACTCGACCGCGTATAATGCGATCGGCATTATTGACCGCATATTGAATAGTGGTGAGTTTTTGACCTTGTGCCAACCATGACAAAAACCGCAAAGCTTCAATTGCATTACTTTTGCCTGCGGCGTTGGCCCCGATGAGCACAGTCAGCGCTCCAAGCGGTAATCGGCTTGTTTTGTAACTCTTGAAGTTTGCGAGGGTAAATTCTGTTAGCATAGTGTCGATCGGGAATTGCCGATTATTGGTGTTAAATGTGAATTAGCGACAATTTCATGTTTTTCGATAACCTTTTGTGAATTATGTTTTTTTATTAACCGCAGAGGGCGCAGAGGGCGCAGAGAAAGAGAAGAGATAGAGAGATGGCTTTCTCTTTCAACCGCCGATTCTTCTCTTCCCTTCTTTATTCCTAATCGCTTTCTAGAATGCTTGCGAGCAAAGCTTGCTGAGCGTGCATCCGATTTTCTGCCTGATCCCAAACGCGCGATTGACTGCCTTCTATCACTGCATCGGTAATCTCTTCATCCCGGTGTGCGGGCAAACAGTGCAATACAATTGCATTCTTATCTGCTAACTTCAGCAATTGTTCGTTTACCTGATAGGGCTCAAACAAAGGAATCCTGATTTTTGCTTCCTCTTCCTGTCCCATACTCGCCCAAACATCAGTATAAATCACTTGAGCATTCTTCACAGCAGCTTCTGCGTCCGCCGTCACAGTAACTTCTGTTTTTCCATTAGCAATATTCTTAGCTTTTTCCACTATCTCAGCATTCGGCTGGAAATCTTGAGGGCAAGCAATTCTTACATTCATTCCCGTCATTGCACAGCCCAACATCAGCGAATTAGCCATATTATTGCCATCGCCCAAATAAGTCAGAGTCAATCCTTCTAGCTTGCCAAAACACTCTTTTACTGTCATTAAATCTGCCAGCACTTGGCAGGGGTGTTCGTCATCTGTCAGCGCATTAATAACAGGAATCTTTGCATAGTTAGCAAAAGTTGCTAAGTCCTTTTGCTCGAAAGTCCGAATCGCCAAAATGTCTAAATATCTGTCTAACACCCTGGCTGTATCTACCAAAGGTTCACCGCGGCTGACTTGGGTAACGTTGGGATTAAGGTCAATCACTTGCCCTCCCAATTTATACATTGCTACCGTAAAACTTACCCGCGTTCGCGTTGAAGCTTTGGAAAATAACAAGCCGAGAACTTTATTGCGTTTCAGCTTGACCATTCCCGATTTTAAACTGGCTGCTAGATCCAGCAAATAATTTAATTCGTCAATGCTTAAATCTGCCAGACTTAATAAATCTCGCCCTTTTAAGGAATCCATGCTTTCCCCCACCCACAAATTTTTAACTGTGTCTTAAATCTTAGCCCGCAGAGGTGAATTTTGTTTCTGTAATCCCTAGTTGGCCTCTGCGGGTAAGGTTTATGCGGGCAATTGCTCGATCGCGCGATCGATCGAATCGCAACCTTGTTCCACTGTTTCTACCACAGCCAACACGCCCCGCAATTCCCCAGCACCGGGGAAACCCTTAGCATACCAGGTTAAGTGCTTGCGCGCTTGGCAAACACCGCTTTCACCTTTATATTCCCACAAAGCCCGCAAATGTTCCTTAGCACATTCGAGGCGTTCAATTGGTGTCGGAGCTATCTTTTCCACACCCGTTTTCAAGAAATAATCAACTTCTCCCACCAAAAAAGGATAGCCCAATGTTCCCCGCGAACACATCACTCCATCAGCGCCGGTTTCTTCCAGACATCGCATCGCTGCTTCCACTGAAAAAATATCCCCGTTAGCAATAACTGGAATCGATAAAACTTCTTTCACTCGGCGAATCCACTCCCATTTTGCCGGGCCGGTGTAACCTTGCGATCGAGTGCGGCCGTGCACGGTAATCATTTTTGCTCCCGCATCTTGCATCCTTCGAGCAAATTCCAAAATATTAATTTCTTTGTCAGTCCAACCGATCCTAGTTTTAACGGTGACAGGAACCTCTACCGCTTCCACCACAGCCCGCACAATTGCCTCGGCCGTTTCCGGATCTCGCAGCAGGGAAGAACCGCCGCCGTTTTTAGTAATTTTGTTAACCGGACAGCCCATATTAATATCAACAGTATCTGCTCCTTCGGCCACAGCTTTCTGGGCTGCTTCTGCCAAGAAATCCGGCCGGCAGTCAAACAATTGAATGCTAATCGGGCGTTCGTTCGGGTCAACTTCCATAATTCTCGGCAGTTGCTTGACGTAGTGCAAACCCGTAGCGTTCACCATTTCCGTGTACATCATCGAATCCGGCGCGTAGCGGCGCACCAGGCGGCGAAATACCAAATCGGTAACGCCGGATAAGGGCGATTGCAGGACGCGGCTTTTAACTTCAAAATCGCCGATTTTGAGCGGAGTTGCTAACCTTTCTTTTAATTCGGGAGATAGAGCAAGCATAGTCGATCGCACTTTAATTCTAATATCTGTATATTATACTACACTTCAGATAGTTGACTGTTGTTAACTATATTTTTAGCCGATTATTGAGTGACAGCTAAAAGTATATTTAACCTGACCGCAATGCCTATTTTACACCTCCCGATCGCCCGAATTTGAATATTGTGAAACCAGGGCCCAAAGCCCAACCCCGACTACACTTAAATCTCTGTGCCACTTCGATCTATCTATGGGGTGTGGCCATTAATGGGGGATCTACCTACTAAGACTGTTGCCCAAGTCATATTTTTATTGTTTAATTCTGCCGAATGCTCTGCCTGCCTTCGGCTCCGGCTGCCTTCAGACGATTAATGCTTAAATTTATTAGGATTCTGCAAAAGCCGTACATCAGATCGTTTTAAACTACAATTGGTGGATTCCTGACGACCCCGATCGAACATTAAAAAAATTGTAGAGAATTCCTATGGACGCCGCAGCACTCTGGCAACGCTATCAAGACTGGCTTTACTATCACTCTGGATTGGGACTTTACCTCGATATCAGCCGCATGGGATTCGACGACGCTTTCGCAGCAGAACTCAAGCCCAAATTTGACAAAGCTTTCAAAGACATGGCAGCCTTGGAAGCAGGTGCGATCGCCAATCCCGACGAAAACCGGATGGTGGGCCACTACTGGCTGCGAAACCCTGATTTAGCTCCCACTCCAGAATTAAAACAAGAAATAGTCGAAGGCATAGCACAAGTCGAAGCATTTGTCAAGAAAGTTCAAAACCGCGATATTAAACCGCCATTTGCTCCGCAATTTACCGACATAATTTCGATCGGCATCGGTGGTTCGGCCCTGGGCCCCCAATTTGTCGCCGAAGCTTTATCCCCAGACATTCCGCCCCTAGCAATACATTTTATCGACAACACAGATCCGGCTGGGATCGATCGCATCCTTAACAAAATTAAAGACAAACTCGCCAGCACCCTAGTAATTACAATCTCCAAATCCGGCGGCACCCCCGAACCCCGCAACGGCATGATCGAAGTTCAAAAAGCCTTCGCCGCCCAAAAACTGGATTTTGCCAAACAAGCAATTGCCATCACTGGAACAGACAGCAAACTAGACAAATTAGCCAAATCCGAAGGCTGGATTGACAGCTTCCCGATGGCCGACTGGGTGGGAGGGCGCACTTCGGAACTGTCAGCAGTAGGACTTTTGCCAGCAGCTTTGCAAGGCATCGACATTCAGGCGATGCTCGATGGTGCTAAAGTCATGGACGAAGCTACCAGAATTCCCGACATTAAAAATAATCCCGCCGCCTTGTTAGCAATGTCCTGGTATTTTGCTTGCAACGGACGTGGCGAGAAAGATATGGTAGTTTTGCCGTATAAAGATTCACTGCTATTGTTCAGCCGCTACTTGCAGCAATTAGTCATGGAATCTCTAGGCAAACAGGAAGATTTAGACGGCAATACAGTTCATCAAGGTATCGCAGTTTACGGCAACAAAGGCAGCACCGACCAACACGCCTACGTCCAGCAACTGCGAGACGGCGTGCCGAATTTCTTCCTAACATTTATCGAAGTTTTGCAAGACAGGCAAGGCATTTCCCCAGAAGTAGAAACCGGCGTAACTTCGGGAGATTATTTGTCTGGTTTGTTGCAGGGAACTCGACAAGCTTTGTACGAAAATCACCGAGATTCGATTACTGTCACAATTCCCCAAGTCAACCCGGAGACAGTAGGAGCATTAATCGCCCTCTACGAAAGAGCCGTAGGTTTTTACGGTTCCTTGGTGAATGTCAATGCCTATCACCAGCCAGGGGTTGAAGCAGGCAAAAAAGCAGCCGCTGCTGTATTGGACTTGCAGCAACGGGTACTGCAAGTGCTCAAAGACGCCCAACAACCTCTGTCTGTAGCAGAACTAGCCAAAAAAGCAGGAAAGCCAGAGCAAATCGAGACAATTTACAAAACTCTGCGGCATTTGGCAGCAAACGGGCGCGGCGTAGCTTTGGAGGGAACATTAGGGCAGCCTGCTACTTTAACAGCAAGTTATCAACGAAATGGGGTCTAAAACCCTGTCCTTCTAGGACGGCTTTAATTTCTTAAATCCCTTCCTAAAAGTGAGGCAATTTCTAGTATACTAGAGTAGTCAAGGTTAAACTCCTTCGCCATCGTGTATAAAAACAGTTAACGACACACTTTGGCGCGTAAACCGGGGGACAAAGAGCGGCGAAAACTCTATAAACAGCTAGGGGCTTAACACAGTTCCTTTAACCAGAGAAACAAACTATTTAGTCTTGTTAAGTAGGGTAGGGCATACCCGAACTCTAGGTGAATATCCTAGTACGCTTTTGGAGATAGACCCTAGGCGGGTGACTGCGAATCGGGCTCGTTAATTGGTAGGCTTTCTACGGTTAAAAAGTTTGAGTATTGCCGAAAGGACGCAACATTTTAAGGTCAGTCGCTGAATTAAGAATCCCTGTCCTTTAGGTCAGGGAGTGTCAAAAACAGAATTAAACAGTAGAATTAAAAATTAAAAGTGACTAATTTCACTTTTAATTTTTAATGTTTAATTTTTAAATTCCCCTCATGCCCTTGACCATTCTGGTTGCTGACGACGATTTCGCGACTCGCTTGTCGATTACCGATTATCTGGAAATTACCGGATACTCTGTAATCCCTGCTGAGAACGGCAAAGAAGCTTTAGGCTTGGTAGAGGAATTTCAGCCCCACTTGATTGTTACGGACATTACAATGCCCGAGATGGATGGCTACGAATTCGTGCGCCGAGTTCGGACTCGTCCCGCTTTTCGCTTGCTGCCGGTGATTTTTTTGACGGAACGCACGAGCACGCAGGAACGGATTCGCGGCTATCAGATGGGGTGCGACAATTATCTGGCTAAGCCTTTTGAACTCCCAGAGTTGGGGGCGGTAATTCGCTCTTTGCTCGATCGCTACGCCCTAATCGCTCAGGCACCGTCTCATTCCCCAAAACCTGAACCGACGCCAACAGAGGCACGCAGCAGAGCCAACAGCCAGCCAGAAGCGGATTTTTTAACTCACAAGCCAAACACAGGCGATTCCCTACGGGATAGCTCCGCTTCACGCCCCTCTCCCAGCCCAAATTCTCCGAGTTTGACTCAGCGAGAGCGAGAAGTGCTAGATTTGCTCACAGAAGGTCTTTCTAATATTCAAATAGGCGATCGACTCCACCTGAGTCCTCGAACTGTCGAAAAGCACGTCAGCAGCTTGTTCAGAAAAACCGACAGCAACAACCGTGCAGAACTCGTTCGTTTTGCGATGGAACACCATTTAGTCGGTAATTGGTAATTGTTAATTGGTAATTCTTAATTTTTCCTGATTTATAACATACTCCAACAAACCCGCTTGAGCGTCCAGCAGCAAATCAATTACTCGATCGAATCCCTCCGGGCCACCGTAGTAAGGATCTGGCACTTCTTTAAGGTCGTATTTCTGGCAAAAATCGCACATCAGTCGCACTTTATCTTTATACTTTCCAGCCGCATCCAGGGCAAGAATATTGCGATAATTGTCCCGATCCATAGCCAGAATCAAATCAAAATTTTCAAAATCTTTCCTGGTAAATTGGCGGGCTTCGCCTAGCAATTCAATGTCTCGCTTCCTCGCCGCCAATGCCATCCGCCTGTCAGGGGGGCTGCCAACGTGATAGCTAGCAGTTCCAGCCGAATCGCAGGTGATGCGATCGCCCAAACCAGCTTGTTCAATTAAGTGATTCATAATATTTTCTGCTGAGGGCGATCGGCAGATGTTGCCGAGACAGACAAACAATAATTTATAAGACATTAAATTAGTAATTGGTATTGAGTAATTGGTAATTGGTAATTGGTAATTGGTAATTGGAAGGAAGAGGCAAGAATATTTTTCATTCCAATTACCAAGGTTTCCTGCTTCATACCAATCAACCAGTCATTAGCTATCAAGCCGTTATTAAACATCCATCACCATTGACTAATGACTAATGACTGATGACTAATGACTGATGACTAATGACTAACCGAAACCGGGGAGATTTAGTCCACCGGTGAGTTCTTCCATTTTCTCCCGCATCGTCATCGTAGACTTAGCGTAAGCCTCCTGCATCGCCACCGTGACGAGTTCAGAAACCACATCAGCACCTTCACCGAGGGCATCCGGTGAGATTTCCACGCGGCGGGGTTCTTGGTTGCCGCTAAGAAAAACCTTGACCAAGCCGCCGCCGGCAGTTCCCTCAATTTCCATGACATCCAACTCTTCTTGGAGCTTTTTAGCTCCTTCTTGAACCTGCTGAGCTTTTTTGAAAGCTTCAGTCAGTTCTTTCATTTTGCCCAGGCCGAAGCCAAATCCCTGTCCTGATTTTGTCATCAAAATTCCTCGGGTCTGAAACCCCGTCCTTACAGGACGGCTTTACATTTAATTTTAATCCCCTTGCGGGGTAGGGGGGTATGGTTGCCCCCCCCGTGAGGATATGGTTGTCCTCAATCTCCCATTTCTGGGGTAAAGTTAGCTTTGCCAATGTTTTCTGAGCTTGCGCGGGCTAGCAGCACTGTTCCAGTGACCTTAGAACTGTTTAACTACTAGCGACAGAGCAGGGAACTAGCTTCGCATTCGCCCGGTGTCGTGACTCAAAAAACGTAGTCAGTTAAGACGCAAGGCGGGTCAAGATGGCTTGTTAGATTTCTCTTTCAAGCCTCATGCCGTCAGGGCTGAGGTTCTTGACAACTACTTTGTGATGGTGTGTGGGCTGGCAGTCTGCCGTTTCCGTATTACTTCAATGATGCCTTAGAAGGGAAACTCTCCCAGTATTCTAACTTCTGGCTCCAACAACAGCGACCACCGCTGCTCGACTTGCTGTTGAACGTGGCGGATCACTTGAAAAATATCATTGGCCGTTGCCGACCCGCAGTTAAGAATAAAATTAGCATGGCGCTGCGCTACTTGTGCGCCGCCGATCTGATATCCCTTCAGTCCCGCTTGTTCGATGAACCAACCGGCAGTCTTGGGGCCGGGGTTACGGAAGACTGAGCCACAGCTCGGTAAGTGGTAAGGTTGAGTTGTCCGCCGCTGGCTGAAATGGTCATTAGTTTCTGCCATTACTTGCGATCGGTCGAACCCCGGCTGTAACTGGAAAGTCGCTTCTGTTACTAGCCGATCGCCCCCTTGCAGCACCGAAGTCCGGTAGCGGTACTCCAACTCTTGGGGAGTCAGAATTTCCACCTTGCCACCAGGGGATAGGACGCGAGCGTTGACCAGAATATCAGCAGTACAGCCTCTGTGAGCGCCTGCATTCATCACCACAGCCCCTCCCACGCTGCCCGGTATGCCGACTGCCCATTCTAGACCTTTCCAGCCCCGTTTAGCCGCCAACCAAGCAAGGCGGGGAATTGACTCCCCCGCCCCCGCTGTAACTTGACCTGTTTCTGGGTTAAAATTCACCTGTTTCAGGTAGCGAGTGCCGACGACCAAACCGGACAAACCCCGATCGCTCACCAACAAATTAGAACCGGCACCCAGCAGAGTCACAGGCACCCCTTCAGAATCAGCCCAAGCAAAACTCGCTTGCAAAGCCTCCATACTGCGGGGAGCAACGTACCACTCGGCAGGGCCACCGACTCGGAAGGAAGTCAGGCCCGCCAGCGAAACTTGGGAGTTAATCTTGCAATCAGTTCCCCGCAAAGAAATAGGAGAATACACTCGCCGATTGTCCTTAACAGAGGAGTCATTCGAGATAGTCACCATCTTGAAAATCCTTAAAAATACCTTCGCTCGAAGACGTGGTTTAAAATCCATTTAGCTAACTTATGTCGCCCCTTTGAGCGAGCCGTCCGACAGAAGTTTCGGCCCAACGTGCAACGCCATAATGTCGATCGACTCTACTCAGTTCGCGAGCTAATCGGGGCGATCGGCTTGTTGATAAAAAGCCATCACCTCTGGAATAATCTGATTCAGATTACCAGCGCCCAAAAACAGAGCCAAATCCCCCGGTTGCAGATTTTTGGTTAAAAACTTAGTGACTGACTCCAGGGAAGGCGCAAACTCAACCTCTCGGCCTTCTTTCGCAATCAAATCAGCAACCTGCTGCCCGCTAATCTCTCCTAAATTCGGTTCCCCAGCACTATAAATATCGCAAGCCACAACCAAATCAGCATCCCCAAAAGATTGAGCAAATTCTGGCAAAAATGTCAGAGTTCGGCTGTAACGGTGGGGTTGAAAAATTGCAACCACTCTTCGGGATTTGGAATTTTTTTCGCTACCTTCGATACGCAAGCGAGCCGCCGCCAAGGTGACACGAATTTCGCTAGGATGGTGGGCGTAGTCGTCCACAAACAGGATGTCATTGTGAAAGCCCCGCACCTCAAAACGGCGGCGAGCTCCTTCAAAGCCAGCAATCGCTTTGGCAATCGCCGAAAACTCTAACCCCAACAATCGGCCTACTGCTACCGCAGCTAGTGCATTGCTGAGATTGTGTGTGCCGAGCAACTTCAACTCCATTTCCCCCAGGAAAACTCCTCGCTCCCAAATCCGAGCCTTGGTGCTTTCTGCCCCGTACTCCACGCCCGAAGCCGTGTAGTCAGCACCGCTGTCCGGCTGCAAGCTATAACTGACATGAGGCCCAAGGCAGTCTTTGACGATTTGGTCGTCAATGCAGCCCACCAAGGTTTGACAGTTTTGGGCAAACACCTTAAAAGTGTCTATTACCTGGTCAAGGGTATCGTAATGGTCTGGATGATCCAGTTCCACGTTCGTTACTATGCCAATTTTGGCTACTAGCTTAACGAGAGAACCGTCGGATTCATCAGCCTCGGCCACTAAGTAGGGGCCTTCCCCCAAACGGGCATTGCCTTCCCAAGCATTTACCTCGCCTCCTACTACGATGGTCGGGTCTAGACCCGCAGCCATCAGCATGAACCCGATTAAGCTGCTAGTAGTAGTTTTGCCATGAGTCCCGGCTACGGCTATGCTTTGGTAATCTTGAATTAACGCTGCCAACACATCCGATCGATGAAAAATCGGACAGCCCAAATCTAAAGCAGCTCGATATTCGGCATTGGCTGGGTGAATAGCCGTCGAACATACTACTTGAGGCAATCCCGCAATTGCTTGGGCGCTTGAACCGTTGCCGTTCAATTGGACAGCTTTGGCTGTCGCGACAGAAGTCCCTACCGTACCCGCGACTATCGAGGATACTGCCCTTTCCTGTTGCCCGCAGTCGGGACTGCTACCGTTAAGGGCCGTTTGAAATAGTTCAAAATTGCTGGCGTCTTGACTCCAAAAAATATGAGCTCCCATTCCTTGCAAGCGCTCGGTTATGTGACTCGATTTAATGTCGGAGCCGTACACAGGCAACTTGCGTTTAGCTAGAATGTAGGCAAGGGCTGACATCCCAATCCCACCAATGCCGATGAAATGAAATGGTCTACCGCTAAAATCAACAGAACTCGGCATCTTTGCTCCTCACACACCACACCACGCCAATAACACGCGATATCATATCAAGAATTGTTTTTTCAGGATACAGTTCGCTAGAGATTTTGTACAAAATTCTCTGCGCGTCCCTAGATTTGAGGGACTTGTAGAGATGTTTGTCTTGTATCCTATATGACTTAGTACCGAGTAGTTTTCCGGAACAGTCACAGCTCGAAAATTGCAGGTAAGAGAAAACGGGGTCTGGGGCCTGTGCCAATAGACTAATTTTGGGTGGTTGCATACTCCTGCATTCTTTCTATTTCTATCCGCCTGCTGTGCTGGGATACGGCAGCAAAAGCCCCACAACCTTTCTACCAAGATTGAGGGTAAAACCCATAAGGATTTACAAACACTACCACGAACAACAAAATTTCGCTCATTTTGTAGTCATTTATCTACTCCTACGGTTATTTTTTCTTGAAAGTCAGAGATTGACACGATCGCAACTCAACTATAGATAATATGTATTCTCACTTAATTGTATATATACCAAGTTATGCAGTTAGTCGAATAAGTCGAAAAGCGATAGAGTTTACGGTTAAAAGTGTATAAACATAAAATTGGCGCGATGTCTCTACTAATCCTGATTTTGGGGAAATATGGGGAAAATAGCGATTTTGGGGGGGACTTTTGACCCGGTTCACTGGGGTCACGTGTTGGTAGCCGAGACGGCTGCGAGTCAATTTGCTCTCGATCGAGTCATTTGGGTACCGGATCGCTCTCCTCCTCACAAAGAGCGCCCGGATTTGGCAAGTTTTGAGCGGCGGCGGGAAATGCTGGCTTTGGCGATCGGCGATCGCCCAGACTTCGTAATTTCGCCGCGGTCGGCAAATCCCAGAGGCAGTTGTTTTGCGATCGACACCCTGCTGTATTTGCAAAAATTGTATCCTGGCGATCATCGCTGGTACTGGATTATTGGTAGTGACGCACTCCTTACTCTTCCCAAATGGCACCGATGCGCCGAAATTGCCGGGTTGTGCGACTGGTTGGTGGCCCCACGTCCGAGTCACGGAGATCGAGTGACAGCAGAAACCGGGGAGATTGGGGGACTGTCCGAGTGGGGAGATTGTCCGGGTGGAAAACCCCTCGATTTCGGGGGGGACAGGATGCAGGTTCAGGCGACTGCTGTGGGCCGACGAGTTGCCGAACAAATGGCTCTTTTGGACGTGGAAATGCGCTGGGATGTGCTTTCGATGGCTGCGATCGAGATTTCGTCGAGCCACATCCGCCGCTGCTGCGCCGAAAGGATCGACCTCCGCTACTTAGTCCCGGAAGTTGTCGGGACTTATATTGCAGCCCATCAGCTTTACCAGTAACCAGCTGCAGAAAGCCTAATGCCTTCTGCCTTGCAATTTCAGCCTTCTAGAAAAGTTCAAGCTTTTTTGATCGACACAAAAAGTTATAAAGGATCAACCTTTGCGATATGATCTTGTCTCATAAGTCAATTCTTAAATTTTTCCAAAATTTAAGCCTGAGCTAGGGGCTGCCATCATTAGGAGGTACTAAAGTGATTCGAGTCGCGATCAATGGTTTTGGACGTATCGGGCGCAGTTTTGCGCGCTGCTGGCTGGGCAGAGAAAACAGCCAGCTAGAGTTGGTAGCTATTAATGACACTTCCGATCCCAGAAGTAATGCTCACTTGCTCAGATACGATTCCATGATGGGAACGTTGAAGAATGTGGACATCAGTGCGGATGAAAATTCCATTACCCTAAATGGGAAGACAGTTAAATGCGTGAGCGATCGCAACCCGCTAAACTTGCCTTGGAAAGATTGGGGTATTGATCTGATTATTGAAGCGACCGGCGTCTTCGTTGACCAAGCTGGTGCATCGAAGCATATCACTGCCGGCGCTAAAAAAGTGCTAATTACCGCTCCAGGCAAGGGTTCTGAAGTTGGCACTTATGTGATGGGAGTCAACCACCACAACTACAAGCACAGTGACTACACTGTCATCAGCAATGCTAGCTGTACTACCAACTGTCTAGCTCCTGTACTGAAAGTGCTGCACGAAAATTTTGGCATCGTCAAAGGCATGATGACCACTACCCACAGCTATACTGGGGACCAGCGCTTGCTGGATGCCAGCCACCGCGACTTGCGGCGGGCCCGGGCGGCAGCAATGAATATTGTGCCGACTTCTACCGGAGCAGCCCAAGCTGTGGCTTTGGTGATTCCAGAATTGAAGGGCAAGTTAAACGGTATTGCCATGCGCGTCCCGACTCCCAATGTGTCGGTAGTTGATTTTGTGGCTCAGGTAGAGAAAAAGACTTTTACCGAGCAAGTAAATCAAGTGTTCAAAGAAGCTGCCTCTGGCTCGATGAAAGGGATTTTAGAGTACAACGATTTGCCTTTAGTTTCATGCGACTATCGCGGAAGTGATGCTTCTTCGATTCTGGATTCCAGCTTAACGCTGGTGATGGATGGCGACATGGTAAAGGTTTTGGCTTGGTACGACAATGAGTGGGGCTACAGTCAGCGGGTGGTTGACTTGGCTGAATTGGTCGCCGAACGTTGGGAAGCCTAGTACCCGAAGGCAGAAGGTATTAGTCATTCGGCAGAAGGTAAAAAATGCTGATATTTTGTACTTTTGAGTCGATTTCTAGCTGACTGGTTATTTCTGTTTTCGAGCGCTAGAGACTTTTGGCAGTCGATAGTTGGCGAGTACAAAATGAAATATGGTAGGGAGACGGCAGTGGGCAATGGTGTTAACTTAAGCTTTTTGTCCACCAGTCCTCCCGCCCACCCGTTAGTCCGCCAGGGAATGAATTCCCTGTCTAATAGCTAAAGTCCTCTGAAGAGGACTAATGAGTTTTTTAGTCCTCTTCAGAGGACTTTAGCTTTGAGGCAGGGGTTTCAACCCCTGTCGGGCGTTGCTGATTCACGGTATGAAGCAACTTTTCGCTTGATGTTACAAAGCTCAGCCTCCGAGGGCTTATAGCAATTGGGAAATCTTCCATTCATACCTGTATTCAGCAACGCCCCCTGTCGGACTATCGGTGGTACGTTAAGTTGACACCTATGGGCAGTGCGGTGTCCCTACCCGATATCCGTGGGAGACGGCAGTGCGGTGTCCCTAGGATATCCTTATGCTGCTACTCCCAGCTATCGATCATCGAACTTTTTGCAATAATACTTCGATCGGGCTTTCGGGTCTGCTTGATGATAAATTTGTTGTTTGTTTGTAGTAACCGCTTAAACTTGCTCTGGTAAATCCTGGGAAAATCCCAAATATTAAAAAAATAAAAATTCCGACTATAAAAGTTAAAAACCTGGAAAAATAGCAACGGTAGCATCTCATATTTGTAAAAATACTTCTTCTGGCTCCTTCCTTCTTCTGGCTCCTTCCTTCTTCCTCTTTCCTTCTTCCTCTTTCCTTCTTCCTCTTTCCTTCTTCCTCTTTCCTTCTGCCTCCTGCCTCAAAACTCCAATTTCTAGCGGAGGGCTGCAAAGGTGAGATGCTCCCATAGCAACAGCTACGGTGTAGTTTTTAAAGCAAAATGTGATATGAAAAAAGCGTTAATTAGCGGTATATCAGGTCAGGACGGAGCTTATTTAGCTAAACTGTTGCTCGATCGAGGTTATGAAGTTTGTGGCACCTCCAGGGACGCCCAAATTTCTAGTTTCGGAAACCTGGCCCGTTTGGGCATCCGAGACAGAGTAAAACTAGAATCCATGTCTCTTAACGATTTTCGCAGCGTTTTGCAAGTGCTTGCTAAAATAGAGCCCGACGAAGTGTACAATCTAGCAGGTCAAAGTTCCGTCGGTCTGTCTTTTGAACAGCCCGTAGAAACCCTCGAAAGCATTGCCACAGGCACATTGAATCTCTTAGAAGCAATTAGGTTTACAGGCGGAAAAATCAAACTTTACAACGCCAGTTCTAGCGAATGTTTTGGGGATACCCGAGGCAATCCAGCGGATGAAAATACGCCCTTTCGCCCCAGAAGTCCTTACGCCGTGGCAAAAGCAACAGCATTTTGGGAAGTAGCGAATTATCGGGAAGCGTACAATTTGTTTGCGTGTTCTGGTATTCTGTTCAATCACGAGTCGTCGCTGCGGCCGGAGAGGTTCGTCACCCAAAAAATTGTATCTGTTGTGTGCCGAATTGCTGCGGGTAGTTCCGAAAAACTGCATTTGGGAAATATTTCAGTGCAGCGGGACTGGGGTTGGGCGCCGGAATATGTGGAGGCGATGTATTTGATGTTGCAGCAGGAAGAACCGGACGATTATGTAATTGCCACGGGTGTAAGTTATCCTTTGGAGGAGTTTGTGCAGACAGCGTTTGTTGCTGCGGGTTTGGATTGGCAGGAACATTTGGTAACGGATGCGAGTCTATACAGACCGACGGATATTGCTGTGGGGAGGGGAAATCCGGCTAAGGCGAAGCAAAAGTTAGGGTGGGAGGCGAAGTATAAGATGCCTGATGTGGTGCGGATGATGGTGGAAGCGAGGATGGTTTGAGGGAAAAGTATGGGGTGAAAATATGGAAGGAGAATATACGACAGCTAAGGAGTGGTATAAAGCCAATCGCCGAGAGTTGAAGAAATATCGGGGTCAGTGGATCGCTTATACTAACCGAGGGGTGATTAGTTGCGATCACGATTATCGAAAGATGAAGGATGCGATTCCGACTGATGTGCCTAATTTAAGTTATGTAATCGGTCGTATATATGAAAGCGAGTTTGTTGAACCAGTCAGGTTTTATCCTGTTAGAATGAGGGCATTAAAGGCTCATGATTGGCAGCCAAGATATGAACTGCATCTAAAAGCTCAAAACTCCGCAAGAGTCGAAATGCTGGTGGATTCTGGAGCCGAACTCAGCTTAATTACTAAGCAGCTTGGTGAAGATTTGGGTTTGAGTAGAACTACTGGAGAGATTATCAGTAAAGCTGAGGGAGTTGGCGGCAGTATTGAATATCTGTTACGAGATATTGAAATAGAGCTGGATGGTCATAATTTTACTGCGCCTGTGGCTTGGGCGCAAACTGATTTTTGTGAGGAAATAGTTTTGGGGAGGGAAGTAGTTTTTGATTTGTTTGATATAGAATTTAAACAGGCTGAGGAGATGATTGTTTTTAAGCTGCGATGACAGTGAAGTACCTCGATCGAGTTTAAGTGAATTTTTATTCAGTAGGGTTAAAGCAAATATATCCAATTCAATGAGAAAACTTTTTTGTTGCAGCGGGATCGCTCTTTGTGGTATAACCTTTCGCTCTTTGTGGTATAATCTTTGAGGTGATATTGATATTGGCAAAGTTTAGACTGGTCATTTTTTAGATGAATACGGAAAAATTAGAAAAAATTAAAGCTGATTTGGAGCGATCGCGCTCTTGGTTGCAACAAGTTCAAGCAGAATTAAAGGTTTCTCAGCAAGAAACACAATATTCACTCCTAAAGATACCTAAATCATCAGTAGAAATAATCTCTGTTCATGTCCCCAAAACAGCGGGTTCTTTTTTCAACTCCGTTCTCCAGCAAGTATATGAAAAAGACTTATTCAATGACTATAAAGAGCAGATACACGCAGTGCTCTTTCATGTACTTAAGACAATTCCTCAAGCTAAATCAGAATTGATAAATAATTTGATTAGTGCAAATATCAAAGCAATACATGGTCATTTTCCGATTGCCAAGTATGAAGGATACTTTCCCAAAGCCAAAAGGATAGTCTGGCTAAGAAATCCTATTAAAAGGATAATCTCAACATACTATTTCATTTTGGGTGAACCGGCAACATGGGCGAATGATCGAATTAATAAATCCATAGCAGAGTTCAACCTAGATATCTATGATTTTGTTGAATTACCTGCGATGCAAAACCAAATCTCTAATTACTATTGTAGAGGTCGAGAGTTGAGCGAGTTTGATTTTGTTGGTATTCACGAATATCTTAATGAAGATATAATTGAGTTGAAACATTTAATGAAATGGCCTGATTTTACATCGCAAAGAGTTAATGACAATAAATATCCTAACTACCAGGATCACTTGTCAACTTTGATGAACGATCGTAAGCTAATAGAAAAAATATCCCTTTTAAATAAGGAAGATATGCACCTCTATGAACTGGCATTGAAACTAAGAGAAACAAGGAGGCAATATTAAATGGACTTGCAAAAAATCCGCGCTGAGTTGAAAAAGTCTCAAATATGGCTAGAAAAAATTAAATCCGAATTAGAAGTATCATCTTATACTCATAAATTCACATGATGATTTTCATTTTCATCTTGTTGGTGGACGTGAACCCACTGACATAGATGTTAGCGGATTAGAAAACCAGATAACTTTTTATGGTCAAAAAACAACCGATTTTTTTTCTAATTTTTATTCAGGCATGGATTTGATATTATCTCCGAATAGGCCAGATATTATTCCTGGTGCCTTCGATGGGTTTCCCACAGGAGCTTGTGCTGAAGCGGCCTTGTCAGGTGTAGCATTATTTTGTACTGATTGTCTCAATCTTAACGTTGCCTTTAAAGATCGAGAAGAAATTGTTATAATTAGTTTAAGTGTTCAAGAAATATGTGAAACGATAGAATATTTTTGGCAAAATTATGATAAATTGTCTAATTTGCCCAAGCAAGGACAATTAGCATTCCAACGGGTTTTCAACATTGATTATCAAATGAATCCAAGATTACTCGTAATCTCTGAGTGCATGGGTACAAAATCTTCTCTCAAGTAGAAAAATAATTAACCTTTATGACAAATCAAGCCTCCAAATTAGAATTAGCACAAGTCGGTCAAGATGTGATTATTTGGCCAGAAGCTAAAATTATATCCCCTGAAGTTATTACTATAGGTGACTCCGTAATTATTGACGATTTTGTATTTATCATGGGTGGCAAAAGTACCAAAATTGGTAGTTTTGTTCACATCGCTTCGTTTACCTCAATTACTGGTGGGGGCGAGTTAGTGATGGAAGATTTTACTGGGTTATCAGGAGGAGTTAGAGTTTATACAGGTAATGAAAACTATTCGGGTGGTTGCTTAACTAATCCCTCTGTACCTTATCCTTATCGGCTAGCAACTCGATCCTACGTTCATATTAAAAAACACGCAATTATCGGTGCGAATACGGTGATTTTACCAGGAGTTGTTATTGGCGAAGGTGCTGCTATTGGTGCTAATTCTTTAGTAACAAAAGATTGCGAACCTTGGAAAACATATTTTGGTTCTCCAGCTAAGGCGATTAAGACTCGTCCTCAAAATAAAATCTTAGAGTTAGAAGCTCAGTTGCGTCAAGAATTATATGATGCTAGAGGTAATTACATCCCAAAAAATCAGCGTTAAAATTTTAAATTTAGTGCTATTAAAAACTTAAGACGCTCAATGATGACAAAATCTAACTTAGAAGACTTAGCTATATTTGGCGGTAAGCCAGCATTTAACGAGCCACTCCATGTGGGAAGGCCCAACATAGGCGATCGCGCGTCCCTCCTTCAACGGATCAATGATATGCTAGACAGGAGATGGCTAACCAACAACGGCCCTTATGTGCAAGAATTGGAACAGCGAATCAGTAGCCTACTAGGGGTTAAGCATTGCATCGCCACCTGTAACGGGACAGTAGCGCTGGAACTTGCCATTAGAGCCGCAGGGCTTTGTGGTGAGGTGATTGTACCTTCTTTCACATTCATCGCTACAGCTCACGCCTTGCAATGGCAAGAGATAACGCCTGTTTTTTGCGATGTAGACCCTCGCACCCACACCATCAACCCTTGGCGAGTCGAGGAAATGATTACGCCTCGCACCAGTGGTATTATTGGGGTTCATGTATGGGGGCAACCTTGTGATGTTGAAGCCTTAACCGAGATTGCTCGGAAACACAACCTCAAGTTGATGTTTGACGCTTCCCATGCCTTTGGTTGCTCCTACAAAGGACAAATGATTGGGAACTTTGGTGAGGCGGAAGTCTTCAGTTTCCATGCTACCAAATTTTTCAATACCTTTGAGGGCGGCGCGATCGTTACTAATAACGATGAACTAGCTGCTAAAATACGTTTGATGAAAAACTTTGGTTTTGCTGGTTATGATAACGTTGTTTACATCGGCACTAATGGTAAAATGAGCGAAGTCTCGGCTGCAATGGGATTGACCTCCCTGGAAAGTCTCGATGACTTTATCTCTATCAATTATGCCAATTACAAGCAGTATCAGCATCAACTAGCCGGTATTCCGGGTGTTTCATTATTTACCTACGCAGAAACAGAAAGATGTAATTTTCAATACGTTGTGTTAGAAATAGATGAAAGTCTTACTAAGATTAGTCGGGATTTACTGCTAAGAGTTCTCCATGCCGAAAATATCTTAGCTAGGCGGTATTTTTATCCGGGATGTCATAAAATGGAACCTTATAAGTCATATTTTCCTCATTCGGGCTTACTTTTACCAGAAACAGAAAAACTGGTTCAAATACTTTTAATTCTGCCCACCGGTGCGACAATCAATCGAACAGATATTAACGGTATTTGTAATATTATTCGATTAGTGATTAGTCAAGTCGATAGAATTAAGAGAAAACTTTCTTATGATTGACAAAGAAAAGGCTGAAACCTATTATCCCCGAAGCTTCCCTCCATATTGTACCCCATCTCAAAATTGCTATGTGTTATTTAGATAAGTATAAACAAAAATTAGCATACCTACAAGATGAGTTAGATAGATATCGCTCTGATATTCAAGAATCTCAAGCAGGTTTAGGATTGCCAGAAAAAGAGATAAACCATTCTCCTGATAGCTTATCAATAGAAATAATCTCGGTTCATATCCCCAAAACAGCCGGGTCACTTTTGAGGGGTGTACTACAAAAAATTTATGGAGAAGATCGATGCTTCTTGGAGTATACACCGGTAGACCGGGAGAATCTGTTTCAAGGTTTAGAGAAAATTAGGCCAAATCATAAAGTTATTCACGGTCATACCGCATGGCGATGGATAAGTATGTTTCCCGATGCAAAAAAAATAGTCTGGCTGAGAAATCCTATCGCTAGGATAGTTTCGGAGTATTATTTTATTACTTCGTTTTCTCAAGAAGAATGGGCTCAAGTACCAGGAGGTGAATTTAATCAGCGTATAATTGAAGAAAAATTAGGAATTTCTGAATATATAGAATTTGAATTTTTGCAAAATTCTATGTATCATCATTGTGCTCTAAAATCTGACCTAAATAACCTAGTTAATATTTATAGTTTTGTCGGTCTTCAAGAATTTTTTACCAGTGACTTTATTGATCTAAGTAACTTATTGGGTTGGTCTAATATTGAACTTTGGCAAGAAAATAAAAATCAACACTCTGAGTACGAACAGGGAATAAAAATGGTATTAGATGACAAGAGATTACTCAGTAAAATTATATCCCTTAACCAGAAAGATATGGAACTGTATAGATTAGCTTTAGAGTTAAGGGCAGAGCGTAGAATATTACCTAAATTTATTTTATCTTCTCAAACTAATAGTTTGGGCATACTAATCTGAACCTAATAATGTGTGTTAGTAACTTTTAAATTCCTCTCATTTTTGTAATTAGTTATTTGCACATGATCTACCTCACCGTCACTTTCATATTAACATCAGTCAAGTAGCCACATATTTTCATCCCGATGACAGCATTATGGCTTTCCTATAATTATATCTCTATGTACCATTTTTAGCTAGTTGTTGATTATTACTTGACCGTGTGACGTCTTTGATCTAAAGTAAAAACAGTAATCACATTTAAGTTATTGCTCCTTATGCCTAAAGTATCAGTAGTCATGGCCTCCTACAATCACGAAAAATTTGTCGCTGAGACGATCCAAAGCGTCCTCGACCAAACTTATCAAGATTTTGAATTTATTATTACAGATGATGGCTCGCCCGATCGAACCGTCGATGTAATTAAAAAATTTGACGATCCGCGAATCAAGCTATTTTGCTTTCCGCAAAATCAGGGTGCTTGTGCGGCGATGAATAATTGTATTAATGAAGCGAAGGGAGAATATATAGCTGTCATTAATTCGGATGATGCTTGGTTGCCAGAGAAACTGGAAAAGCAGGTTAGTTTTTTAGATGAACATCAAGAAATTGGGGCGGTATTTACTTATACCCAGATTATGGATGAAAATAGTAATGATTTCCCAGATCAAGAGCATTTTTACAAAAAGGTATTTATCCAACCTAATCGAAATAGATTTCAATGGTTAAAACATTTCTTTTTTTCGGGTAATTGCTTATGTCATCCAAGTGTTTTGATTCGTAAACAATGTTATGCAGTCACCGGAGTTTATGATGAAAGATACGCTCAGTTGCCAGATTGGGATTTTTGGATTAGGCTTTGTATGAGATATGATATTCATATCCTGCCAGAAAATCTAACCAAATTCCGGCTACTGATTAATGAAGCTAATGCCAGTGGAAATAGAACAGATGTGGCAACTCGAACTACTTTAGAAATTAGTCAAGTTTTGAGAAATTATCTAAATCCTTTGGTGATTGAAGAATTCTTGAAAATATTCCCTTTGATGACTAATATACCCGAAGTAGGTGTTTCGGCGAGCATTGGCGAAATTGAAAGAGAATTAGTTCCGTTTTTTCTCGCTAAAATGGCACTACAGATTGAGAATCCCGCACTTAAATATTTTGGATTTGATCTGCTTTATCAGATGTGCAGTAATGCAGAAATAGCGGGAAAGTTGAAAAACAAATATTCCTTTGATTTTAAGAGTTTAACAGGTTTAGCAACTCAGCAAGACATTTTTGGTATAATTTATTCCAGAGCAATTCAAGCGGATTATAACCAAACAAAATCAGAATTAGAACAAACGCGAGCGGAATTAACACAATCTCAGTCAGAATTAGAACAAACGCGAGCGGAATTAACACAATCTCAGTCAGAATTAAAGCAGGCTGAAGTGTTGATGCAGCAAAGCGAAGTTTTGTTAGCACAATATCACCAGCGAGTACAAGAAAATGAAATTATGGTGAAGGAATATCAAGAAACAGCGGAACAAACGCGCTCCGACTTAGAAAACTCACAAGCTCAATTCCTTAATCAACAAGAAGAAAAGGAATTTTATCAGGTAAAATGCCTAAAATCCGAACAAATATTAAAAGAATTATCAGTTCAACTGCAACAAACAGAATATGTTTTACAACAATCACAAGTAAAACAGATGGAAGTTGAGTTCCAAGCTAATCAAGAAAAAAATCAACTATTAAGTTTGTTAGAGCAGTCACAAACTCAACTCCGCCAAACTGA
>NZ_JAUBOX010000003.1:171139-193839 GCF_036700445.1 Microcoleus sp. T3_B1 | reverse complement strand
AGCTGTAGTAGAAGAATCTAACCAGCAGTTACAGCAATCTCGCTCGGACTTAGAAAACTCACAAGCTCAATTGCTTAATCAACAAGAAGAAAAAAATCAACTATTAAGTTTGTTAGAGCAGTCACAAACTCAACTCCGCCAAACTGAAGCTGTAGTAGAAGAATCTAACCAGCAGTTACAGCAATCTCGCTCGGACTTAGAAAACTCACAAGCTCAATTGCTTAGTCAACAAGAAGAAAACAATCAACTATTAAGTTTGTTAGAGCAGTCACAAACTCAACTGCGCCAAACTGAAACCATCTTGGTAGAGTATCAAACACAATTACAAAAAACTCAAGAGGAATTGGCTGAATATAAACAGTTAACGGAAACAAAAGAGGAGTTATTAAATAAGTCAACTACTTATATAGACGAACTAAAAAAACTTGTGGAGAACCTTCATGAGAGAGTGCAAGTAAAAGAAACTATGTTAAGTCAATTTCACCAACAAATCGCAGCGTTGCATGCGGAAAAACAGCACTTAAAAGAAAAACTAAATTCCCAACAAGCTGAATCAACGAATATGACCTTCAATTTGGCAAAACTAGAGTCTCAATTGCACCAAAAACAGTCTGAAGTTGACCAAAATCAAAAACAATTATATAGATTACGATTCGAGCGTTTCTTAGCTAGCGATAATACCAACTCACCTAAGCAAACACAATATAGACTGCTAGTTTGGGAGGCATGGTATGCCTATCAGCATGGTGATTATCGCCAAATGGTTAAATTATTACAACAATCCCTCCAACATACACCATTATCCCGGACTGAGACTATGGTTAACTGGCTGGAAAGTTTTGCCAACTTTTCGTCAGAGAATGGCTCTGGGTTTGATTCGAGCCAATTGCTAGGAATGTCAGAATGGCAGCAGTTGACTCGTCAATCCATCCTATCCAAGGTAAGGTAAAATAGCTCAAAAGGGAGAACACCGTTCACCCCTGCATCGTGATTGGGTTCTCAAGCCCATATTTGGCACATCGGCGAAAGTATTGATAGTCTAGACTGTATTATTGTTCACAAACATACCCATTAGGAGAATAGTCCCATGAGTTTAAACATTAGAGATCGCATTGCTCAACAATATATATCCGGAGATGGCATAGAGGTGGGGGCGTTACACGGGCCACTACCTGTTCCCCAAACAGCCAGAGTCCGTTATTTGGACAGACTACCCGTATCGGAATTGAGAAGACATTATCCAGAATTAGCCCAACACCAATTAGTTGATGTTGATATTATTGATGATGGCGAAACCTTGTCTTCTATTGCTGATGGTAGCTTAGATTTTGTTATTGCCAATCATACGATCGAGCATTGTCAAAATCCCATCGGCACAATTAAACAAAATTTGAGAGTGCTAAAATCAGGCGGCATTATTTATATGGCTGTACCTGATAAAAGATATACATTTGATCGCGATCGACCCTTGACTCCATTAGACCATCTAATTCGTGATTATACCGACGGCCCAGAGTGGTCAAAAAAAGGCCATTATGAAGAGTGGGTTAACCTAGTACAAAAAGCTCCTGAAAAGGAAGTGGAAGAACGGGTACAACATTTACTAGGGATAGATTATAGCATTCATTTTCATGTATGGGAACAAAGCAGTTTTATAGAATTATTGCTTTATTGCCAGCAAAAATTAAACTTGCCTTTTGATATTGAGTTGATCCAAAAAAATGAAGAAGAATTTATTTGTATTTTGAGAAAGTTAGAGGTATCCGTACCCAAACAGGAAATCTCACCTATCAAAGCATCTCAACCATCAGAAACAATAAAAACTTTCCCAAAACAGGAACCATGTCCTGAGTCATCTGAGTTGTCGTTGATCGAACGAGTGAAAAAACAACTGGATAATTCTCAACTATGGCTCCAAAGTGTATGTACTACTATAGAACAATCTAGGCGGCCCAATTCAGAAGAAATTTCCCAAAACCATAATTTATTTGATTACTGCTTTGATTCACCAAAACCTAGTGACCAAATTAATACCCGTGATATTCTGCTCTCATGTTGGATCGCCACTCTCAAAGAGAATTTGCTCGGACAACCAGCTTTTTGTAACGATTCTGGCACATTTATCAAGCTACTCAACACTACTCCACGTCCTGATGTGGTAGTAGCTTATCCAATTCACCATGTTGTCGGAGTCCACGATTACATATCCTTACCCGATGATGCAGCTAATACTACTTGGTATATTCAGTTTTTAGTTAATGCCAAAATATGTCGTATTCCTGTCGAATTAGATTTGACCAACTATACCAATCTAATATCTTTAGAATCTGCCCAAATTAATCAAACTACTGGTATCAGAATTGGTATGATCAGTGATTGTCCTGCTGGCTCCTACTGGTATCGAGTTTTACATCAAGCTGAGTTATTAAGAAATATGGGTTTTAGTGTTGATACCTTCCCACCTGATGTATTTCCCTACGAAGATATCTTGAAAAATCAATACAACATAGTAATTGCCCACAGACAGGCTCACACTAATGAATTTGAGCAATTTGTCTTAGCGGCTCGCCAAGGTGGAACTAAGGTGCTATATAGTACAGATGATTTAGTGTTCGATCCTTTCAAACTAGAACATAATGATGCTTATCGCAGTATGAGTATCGAAGAAAAGATTATGTACAAAGATGAAGTTAAGAGATGCAAGCAAGCTTTGTCTATATGTGATGGGGCGCTCGTCACTACAGAAAAGTTAGGCTCAGAGTTAATCAATTATCTGCCAAATAAACCCATCCTAGTTTCCCGTAACTTGATGAGTTATGAAATGGAAAAGTTAGCGATGCAGGCTCGTGTGATGGAAAAAATAGAAGATGGTTTCCTTCGCATCGCTTACTTTAGTGGGACAAAAACTCATCAGAAAGATTTTACCGAGTGCGGGAATGCCCTCTTAAAGATCATGTCAGAGTTTCCTCAAGTTCGTTTGATGATAGTAGGACTGTTGGATATTCCCGATAGTTTTGATCAATTTAAGCATCGAATTGATATCGAGCCTTACAGAGAATGGCAGGAACTACCTAAATTATACAGAAGAATCGACATTAACCTAGCACCATTAGAACAAAACAATGAATTTACAGAGTGCAAGAGTGAACTAAAATATTTTGAAGCCGGTATTATGTCAATACCAACTGTAGCGTCTGATGTGACTCCGTTTCAAGTGGCAATTCAACATGGTCAAAATGGCTACTTGTGCCGCACTACCGAAGACTGGACAAATGCGTTAAGGGAGTTAATACTTAAGCCAGAACTGAGAGAAACTATGGGTCAAAAAGCCTGGACAGATGTTCATCAAAAATATTTAGCCCGGGCTATACCCCCGGATGTTTTTCAATCTTGGCATGACTTCCTCAAACAATTTAATTTGTCGATGCTATAGATTGAACGTGGGGTAAAAAAAACTCCCCAATTAATAAATTTGGGGAGTTATTTCTTGGAAATTTGCTAGTGGCCAATTCAGGCATCTTTAACTTTTGATTATTTTTCTACTACGAACAGTTCTTGACCGCATAACTTACCAAATCTTTCACGAATTTTTAAACCATTTTGCTGGCACATAGAAATGAAATAGTTATCCTCAATATCTATTCTTCTTTCATTACCAGTAAACTGTTTCGTTAAATCTGTTTCATTATGAATACTGATAATTCCTACTCCACCGGGAATTAGACAACGGTAAATTTGCTTCAAGTAATTCATGCTATCCTCATACAGTAAATGAGTAAACAGAGAACCAGCAAATGCTATATTGATTGTGTTTGGAGCAACAGGAAAAATAAAATCAACTCCACGAATAGTCCCGTTAGGATTATACTCGTTAGAGTAAATATTAAAGTACAGAAAGCGTGCTTTGGGGTAGCGGGGAGAAATATAAGACTGACACCAATCAATATTGGGCTTGATAGGATCAAATCCTGTATATTCAAATATTAATTGGTTGGGAACTAACAATCGGGCGGTTCGGCCACAGCCACAACCGATATCAAGAACTCGAACAGGTTTGTCTATGTAAAGATTAATTACCTGTGTCCAAGCATCAGCCACAATTAAAAAGTTTTCTAAGCTGACTGCTCCTATAGAATTGTACAGGCTTGCGGGTGGGTAAGGTATTATATTGCCAAGGGTTTCAGAAATGGGGTGAACAGATTCTCCCTCCATTACTCCAATATGATCGACAGAATTATTCATAGAAATTGATTCTCCTTTGGTGGACTTTTCAGTATTTAACTAATTTTTTCGCGAGGCTACTATTTGCAATTATGCAACAACTCCAGTGATCTCAACAATAGGCCCCTAATCAAAAATAGAAAAAACTTCAGTAATGTCATTTAATTGCTTCCATATTCAAACTAACTGGATCGTGAGAACAATCGGGAAAATTAGTTAGATCAGTGGTTCCCGGTTGCCACATTCTTACTTCCTTGAAGTTAGCAACTTCTAATAGAAGATGCTCTAAACTAGCTTGATTGAAAATTGTTTTGTGATAGTTAAACTCATAGTCTTGTCCTCCCATCAATCGTCCTAGAATAGCCCCAATACAATTGCCATGGTCGTGATACATTTTGATAATTAAATCCAAATCGGGAACAGCTAGTCTGAGAATACCATCAACTTTTAAAACTCGATGCCATTCCTTTAATATGCGGGGAATCTCAATATGAGAAAAATGTTCCAGACAATGAGAAGCATAAATTAAATCAACACTTTCATCGGCAAAAATAGATAGATCATCAATAGCACGGACATAGTCTATATGTGGTGCTGGCCGTATATCAATATTGATAAATTCTGGGTGATCGAGATTACCGCAACCAAGGTGTAAATAAATGGACTCCCTTGAGATATTCATTTTCTCAGGGATGCTATCTGAATCAACTTGATAGCCATACACTTCAACTTCGTCTAAATGTAAGTAATTCCTATCTTGTAACTGCAACTTCACATATCTTGCTATGCGGTTGATTTCAACTATTAGGGGAGAACCAGTAATACCACCAAATGGCTTAGTTTGATTGTAGGTATAAACCTGTTCCCAATCAACCGCATCTACAGAAATTAGTACGGTTAATGTATTAGCCCTTTCGTAACCATAATCAAGACGATTATAAATCTTAACATCCTTAATTTGAAAATAGTCTTGTAAATCCACCTGCCACCAAGGCTGTCCCTCTATATCTGTATGAAATCCAAATTTACCATTCTTCACACCATTAACCCCACCGGGAGCATCATTCTCTTTTGAATCAGCATATACAGAACTTTGTGTAGCAGGTTTATTTAAGGCTATATTCACAAAAGCTGGTGATGGTATTAGTTCTATCATTTCTTTGGGATAAAATAACATAAATTTTCTTTGCTCATCAGAATTTGTCCATCCCTCAAACTCATATTCATTACTCCTCTGACTGGGAAAAATATAGAAAGGAAGACGAGCAAAAATGGTTTGATATGGTAATTCTTTAGCTATCTGAAACAACAGATTATTATGGGAATAATGCAGAAAGAAAGGGCAGTACAATTTTTGTAAATTGGGTGATATCATTGATAAGTTACCGAATGTTCCCTGTCCAATTACTAAATGCTTGGCACTGAGAATTGTGTTTACATCTTCTTCTAAAGAATTGGTTTGAACCCTCGCATTATATCTAATTAACAACTCATTAATACAAGGATTAAGTCGATCAGCCTCCGTGACAACTACAATATCTTGATAATTACCATATTCTATGATTTTTTGGTAGTAACTTAAAGGAGGTTGAACATAGAAAGGGTGTATATTAAAACCATCAAAAACATCCCCCGATCGAATATGTATAACCAAAGTTCTTTCACCAATACTTTTATCTTCAATATAGGGAAATAGATTGAAGATTGTGTTGTGTAAAATTTTCAGCATTTCGGAGGTGGTAATTTTTAGTTCGGGAACTGTAAAAAAACCACCCCTTATTTTAACCAGCCAAGAAGTTTGTTGAGAAGTGGAAAAGTCCATTTCTCCTTCATCTAATTTTAGGTAATAATGTCCAGGGTGAACGAGTTTGCCTTGATATTTTTGAGTTAAATAAATAGAATTTAAAATTTGAATTAGACTATTGCCCAGTCTGTAAAATTTATCTATCTCAAATGTGAAAGAAATATTTTCACTCCAGTTTAAGTCTCTCCAGTGGGAACTATTATGATCGCTGGAAAAGACTTCTATCTGATATCCCAATTTTTCCATTTCACTAAAATTTAATGATGGCTTGCTCATATCACTATTTTTCATAGACATTGATTCTCCTTGTAGGGGTGGGGTTTTCATTATTTTACTACTTACTTTTTTTTTAGCGAAGCTACTATTTTCACAACTTCTTGATAAATGATGTGCCAATCACAATCATAATTACAATAAAAAGTTTTGCCATCTGGCCCGACAACATCTTTTATATGCTCGCTAGAGATAAAAGTTGGCAATACCATGTTTTCTCTAACCTCTATCCACCAAGATTGCTGACCTAAGTGAGCCCGTTCCGAATGAGCCACACCAGGTTTATTAGCTATCCATGTCACCAAAGTTAATCCAGAGCCAACTACTGCTATATAGGTATCAATAGCGAAAGCCCAAATAATTGTCTCATGGATAGAACAATGCAAACCATTATACACTTTAACAGAAGCGGGAATCAAGTTAATTATTTTATCCATCAAATCTTGTTCTAGAGGAAGTCCGTCAAATAGCACTGCCATGTTGGGATAGTCTTTATAAATCTCCTTAATCAAACAAGCATATCCTTCGATTTGATTAATCCAGCCTTTGTTATGGCTGCGAAGATTAATCCAGATTAAGGGGAAGTGTTGTCTAGCGTTTTCTACCTCATCAAGAAAATCCGAAGTACATAATTTGCGTGCAGTTTTAGATATTCTATTTACCAGTTCTTCAGTAATGACTGTATTAGTTACTCTCACAGCCACACAGTTATCATCAATAATTCTTCTCATCACCTCATTTCGCTGCGAATCATTTAAAATTAAGGTGATTCTCTCTGGCGAAATTTCGGGGAAAATATCGCTAATGTTGCTATTTAGATAGCTATTTTCTACGAAAAAATGAGTCACCTTATCTATAACTTCATTCTCATGTAAGTAAAGCAAACCAGAAAGATCGTTCCAGAAGTAGTGACCTAAGTTAAGAATTGTGCCATTAATAGATACAACATTTTTTGAACGTTGATTCGAGATATAGTGATTTATTTCTGGCCAATACTCTACTTGAGTCGTTTTCAAAGCATTAATCTGTTGTTTATACAAAACGAAATCACGATTATTAGTTATCCAAATCTGGGATAAATTAACAATCAATTCATGTTTGGGAATATAAACGGCTAATTTCTGCCCATCCCAACCTCCTACTACTATATAAAAAACTAAATCCCCAACAAAACGATAAGCCCAAGTTGCTAAACCAAACCGAGATGACATAGAAACAATAGATTGATTAGACCTGAGTATTTTCCCTGTCACGGGGCAAACAGAGTAAATATAACCAGTTTCTACTAAACTTTTCTGAAAATCTGTAGTTTTATTTAAAGATGGCCAACAAAAATTATCCTTCTTTTCTACTTTTTTTGCTAGTTCAAATCTTGGTTCACATCCAAAACTATTAATGTATATTTCTTCAAGAAACGGGGTATCTTCGTTGATTAGTTTGAGATTCGGCAGAGATAATCCTTGGGTTTCTAATAAGTTTATATCGGATGCCGTCAAGCTGTATAAATCCAGGCAAGTATATTTACTATTATGGGTAAAGTATTCATAAGCTGCATCCCGACTTGTTTTTTGAGAATAAATTGAGTTTGTTTCATCTACTAAAGGTCCTAACTCGTTTAATCCCTGCCATATTCTTTCATAGATATCGCCCTGTCTCAACTGTTTATTGGGTGCTTTTTCAAAACACACTAAAGCTGCATCCATCAGTTTTTCTTCAGCTAAAAGTATGCCTAGATGATAATAAGATCCTGCATATTCAGGTTGGTTATGCAAAGCTTCGTGGTAACAGTTCAAAACTGCCTCTAATCCAAATTGTTTGACCATTAACAATCCCAACTTGGCATGAGACTCGGCCTGATATGACTCATTCTGTAAAAATAGCTGATAACACTCTATAATCTTATTTGAATTAGTATTTAAACCTCGCTCAATTGCCGAACGATAGGCTATCATAGCCCCACTAAAGTTTTTTCTATTTTGCAGAATTTCCCCTAAATCCAAATAATAAGCATTAGTCAAATTGCCCCTTGATTCGTTAAGTAAAGTCAACCTAATTTGCTTGACAGTAAAAGCTACACCTACTGCCTCAAATCTAAATTCCGTACCATTAGCACCATTTAACTCTACGAATAGTTCCAGTTTGTCCTGGTTGATACTCACATCAGTTTTATACCAAACACGCTTACCTAACTCTGTTACTATATCAAATTTAAAGCCTAGCTGATTATCCGTTGAGATGTCGTGATGAGTTTCATTAGCCGGAAACGAAAAATCAACCTTGACCCAGTAAAACCCATCGACCAAATTGATGTAAGGTCCATAAAAAACAAAACCTTTATTACTTGACTCGCTAGTTATCTGGGTAGCTGATTCTTTTGTGACTGTTGTTGTCGATATTATCCCTAATTGATCGGCCGTAATGACGCGAGAATTTAAACTCGCCAAATCATCTAAAAAATCCCATTTGTCAACCTTAGCCCAATCGGGATTAATCGTAAGTGCCTGACGATAGGTAGAAATTGCGTTGGTAAGATTGCCCTTTTGAATTAGTATTTTGACTAAATTATGATAGTCTTCATAGGCATGGGAATTAATTTCAACGGCACGGCCATAGGCCACTACTGCTTCATCTAAATGCTGTTGTTGAGAGCAAGCTACAGCCATGCTGTGGTTAAATAAATAACTCGTCTGATCTAGTTCTACAGCGCGCTGATAATGGATGATGGCGGATTCCCATTCTTGTTTCTCGCTCAGAGCCTTACCTAAGTTATGATGAGACCAAGGGGAATCTGGGTTTATCTTAATTGCACAATTGTACGCATCTATAGCATCATCCCATTGATGTATTTGAGCAAAAGCTTCGCCTAAGTGATGGTAAGACCACAAAAAATCTATACCTAATTCAATAGCATACTGATAATGAGTGATCGCTTCTTCCCATTGCTGTTTTTTGCGAAGAGCATCTGCTAAATTATTATGAGACCAAGCCAGAAAATCATGTTTGAAATCTATAGCATAATGGTATGAAGCAATAGCCTCATCTGTTTGGTCAAGCTTGGTGTAAATATCTCCTAACTTATGGTAGATTGGGGCTATAATGGCATTAGTCTTTTTAACTACCTGGTCGTAACAATCTAATGCGGGCGTAAATTTCTCTTGCTCAAATAAGTTATTTCCTAAATCTATTAACTCCGATAATTCTAATAACTTTTGTACCTCTTTGGATGAAGTAGCTTGTTGTAAGTCACCAGTCCCTAAACTCTCTACTTCGCTTGACTCTGTTGATAATTTGTCTTGATTTACGTTTGCTTGACTCATTAATTCACCTCTCAAAAAATCCCCAGTTAACTTTTGTGCTTGGCATCAAATATCTCTGAATGTTTTATAGAGAACTGCTAATTGCCTTAATCCATAAATCACAGAGGCGAACATCTAAATCACCAAGAAAATTGTGCTGACGCAAGAAGGAATACAATTCTGACATTAAACCTCCAGGGGATATTGTATCAGAGTTAAAAGTTTCCAACAAGTTAATTAAATCATTTACTTGAGTGTAAAGAGGTATTTCATCTTTAAAATCTTTTAACAAGTTATGCTCATTTCTTTGCTGATAAACTGAAGGGGATAGAAATAACACAGATGAATCCATACACCACAATAATTTTTGTGCAATGTAACTTCTCCAAATATCAGTAACACGACTATGAACACTTATAGGCAAAAGCATTAAGGGAAAAGCCTCTTTATAAAACAGAGTATTTTGAGTATTGAAAGGACTATAACATCCTGAACCAAGGGCTAGTTTTTTGTCGGAGTCAAATATGACATCTCCTTGGGCAGTAGTCAATCTATATATAGCATCTACATCTGGGTCTAAATCAGCGAGTCCTTGTTGAAGATAGCAAGTGACTTCTTTTTTCACTATTTGCTCTTCCGACACTAAATTCCCCACTTTATCAAGAGGTATGCCACGAGGCCAGATTTTTTTTTCGGTAAAATAAGAATAGACATTAACTGTATCCTTAACTTCAAGCACAGAAGTGTTAATTTGAGGTGGCAAAAAATTAGGATATTTGTCATCGTAAGGAATATTGTCATCGTCTGATTCAGCTATCGCTTCCGCGCCTTTCTGGATGGCATATAAATATCCTAAATTCTTACGAGCATAATGATTTAATGGAACCAAAGATGCCAATTCACCAAAAAGTTCTTGTTGTTTTTCTAGGTTCAAGTAGTCAACTCCTGGTAAATCAAATGTCGGAGGACTTTTTTGATCGCCAACCACTACGATCCTCCACCCTAATTCTAGGAGTAGGTCTCTGTATTTGAACAGGGCTGGTGTTGGAGATTGAATCGTTGTTATGACTAAAAAATTCATGGAAGTTATTTGGGGTTTTACTTAGTTTAGTTGTCGAATACTCTCAGATATAGGATAACTGGAGTCTTTGGGGTGAGACGAGATCATATATAATAATCATCAGACTAATGATAGTCTTTTGTGAATCTTAATGTCAAGCTTATTTCCCAAAAATGTTATTTTTTTAGTATTACCCCCCTCTGGAAAGTATAAAATTAGAAACTATCCATTTTGCCTTTAAATAAGCCATAAATATTGACCCCTTAAATCTAGCTTGATCGTTGTTGGTTCCTTGATAATCTTCAACTGGAACTGCCATAATTTTTTTATACTCTTTCTGATATTCTTGAGTCATACTTTCGTAAGAGACTAGGGGATAATTATCAAGACTAGATTTAATATTATTTAGTTCCACAGGGTTCTGAGCTAAGAAAATTAAAATTTCCAGTAGGTCTTCAGCAGAACAAGAGTTGCTAACCCATCCTACGCCATACTTTTTAACCCTTTCAGCATTGGCACCTAAAGGAGTGGTAATAACAGGGATTCCCAGTGACAGAACTTCATCTAATACCAAACTATAAGTTTCAGCCCAAATCACGGGAAGCATAACAACATCAACATTTTTCAATAATTTTGGTAAATCTTGGCGAGAATAAGCATCATATATTTTAGTATTTTGCCTAATCAAAGACATCAGATAGTCATCAATTTGCGAGTTATCTATTGGGCCATAAAATTCAAAAGAAAACAGTTCCTTTATCTGTGGATTCGCCCAAACTTTTTGCAATAAGTTAATAACCACATTCAATCCTTTAATGAGGTGCATTGTACCAACAAAAGCTACTCTAATAGGGGGACTGTGACGAGGGGAATGATGACCATTTTCTTGGCTAATCTTTAACTTGTCTAGTTGAGATTGTGGCTGAACTCCGTGACGAATAACTTGGATTTTGTTGCTGAGTTGTGGATATTCTCTAATCATATAAGATTTAGCCGTATCTGAAGGAGAAATAATTGCAGATGCTCCCAACATTAATTCTAGACAAAGACTAGACCATTCCTGCTTGATATTTTCTCCTTCATTAAATAAAGAATGAATACATTTTTGACAATAAGATTCACTTTTATATTCAAAACAAAAAGATTTATGTAAGTCCAAAAGATTATGACTAGGACAAATAAAGTAATAGTCATGGGTAGAAATAATGTAGGGAATTTTTAAACTTTTCAACCCAAATGCAAGATCGACTATCGGTAAATTAATCAAATGGTGAATGTGAATTATTTGAGGTTCAAAATAATTCATTAAGGCGATAAATAATTCTGATAAGCTTTGTTCAGCCAAAAAGGGACGACTAGAGAGAGATTGACAAGGAAACTCAAATCTAAATTCTTCATCTTGGAAAAAAATATTGAACATGACTGTGGATCTGGCAGTACCATAAAAGGTATAAACTGGTCGATTTTGCTTGATTATTGCAACTAACTCAGAACAGTGATATTCAGTCCCTCCCAAGTTATGATTAAGAGGTAGTTCCGTATCATTATGTAGTATAAAACAGATCGGCGATAAACGTTTAAGCTCCGACAACCGAAGATGGAGTTGAATATTGCTAATAATATCTTGAACAGCCTTGTTTTCGATAAAAGCAGCAACGTTGCCTAAATAGGTTGGATGTAGCTGGGCAAGCTGTTGTAAATTGTTATTGATAATGTTTTGTTTTTCTGGACCAAAAGACTTACCTCCTGCATGATAAACAAAAGTAGCGTCATCAATAATATGAATATATCCCGCTACAGTAGCACGACAACACAAATCATTTTCTTCTCCATATCCTTTGCCAAAATGAACATCATCAAAATAACCAACTTGATCTAATACTTCTCGCTTAATGTACATACAAAATCCTACACCAGTAGGAATGGTAGGATAACATTTGTAAGAAATATTATCTATCAATTCCGCAAAACTCTCAATAGTGTGATCTGCCGGTATCTCATTTTCTTCTAGCCAAACTGGTACTGAACAGATCGTGCCATTATTAGTCAAAGGTGTCACTGTGGCAACTTTAGCATCTGAATAAGCAGCCGCGATCATCTTATTGAGCCAATTATTAGTAACTACAGTGTCACTATTAAGTAAAACAACATCCTCTCCTGCGGTTGCTTGAAAAGCGAGATTGCAACTCTTGACAAAACCTAAATTCTCTTGATTTCTAATTAACCGGACATGAGAATATCTAGCGGCTATTTGCTGCGTCAATTCTCTGACTCTTGTATCTGGACTAGCATCATCAATCAAGAGAACATTATACTGACTACTGGTGTGCTTAAATAAAGAATCTAAACACCTTTTAGTATATTCATAAGCATTGAAAATTGGGACTATGACAGTTAACTTGAGGTAAGATGGAGCCGATTTTAAATTAAGTAATCTTTGTAAGTTCGATCCATCCTTTAGTGCAGAACCTAAATTACGCTGAACCCAGTCTGTATGTTGCAGATCGGGATGAAGTTGAAATGCTCTGATGTAGCAAATAATCGCCTCTCTCCATTGTCCAAATTTCACCGAAGATTCTGCTCGTTCATATATTGATGTATACGAATCTAATAGCAAACTTTCAATGGGGGAATTGGCTGGAGGAGAGGCAATGGCGTTACTTACCCCCTTTTTTTTTTCCACTACCTCTTCTAACAGCGCAGAAATAGCCTTGTCATCAGGCCGAATCTGCAACGCCATCTGATAAAAGACGATCGCCCCATCAGCCCAACCCTTCCTTCCCAAAGCATTAGCCAACTCAACATAAAGGTCAGCATCATTCGGCGCAATCTCCAGGGCCTTGTGATACAACTGCACGTCATCACGATTATCCTGAATCGCCCGCCGATACAAACGCATCGCCTCCTGCAAATCCCACTGCGATCGCATCCTCAAAGCATCAGCCAACTTTTGCGAAAGCCACGGCAAATCCGCCTGAATTTCCGCAGCGCGGCGGTAAGCGGCGATCGACTCATCCCACCGTTCCAGGTTCTCAAAAGCCGTTCCCATGTTGTAATAAGTCCACGGAAAATCAGGATTCAACTCGGCCGCGCGTCGGTAAACATCGATCGCCTCCTCCCACCTTTCCATTTCTAGCAACACGTCGCCTAATTTGCTCTGCGACCAGAAGAAATTTGGATTAACTTCGTTAGCACGCCGGTACGCAACAACTGCCTCATCCCAACGTTCCAAATTCACCAGCGCTTCTGCTAAATTGTTGTGCGCCCAAAAATGGTCGGGATTGAGTTCGATCGACCTTTGGTAAGCCGAAATTGCCTCCTCCCACCTTCCCAGTTTAATCAGCGCGTCTGCTAAATAGTTGTGCGACCAACTGAAATCAGGATTTAACTCTGTTGCTTTCCGGTAAGACTCTACAGCTTCTTCCCACCGTTCCAGCTTCAGCAACACATCGGCTAAATTGTTGTGAGACCAGCTAAAATCAGGATTTAATTCGATCGCCTTGCGGTAAGCATTTACAGCTTCCTCCCAGCGTTCCAACTTGACCAGCGACTCAGCTAAATTGTTGTGCGACCAAGAAAGATCGGGATTGTTTCTAATGGCATTAGTGTAAGCATCTACCGCCGCTTCCCACTGTTCTTGCCCCTTAAGAATTTCGCCTAATTCGTGATAAGCTGCGCCCGCATTTGGATTCAACTCAACCGCGCGCCGGTAACACTCAATTCCCTTATCTACCTTACCTTGCTCGATCAAAGTTTTGGCTAAATTCTCGTGTTCCTCAGCCGTGCCGGATTTGGGGTCTATCGCAAAAGCCCGATACCAAGCCTCAGCCGCCTCCTCCGACTTGCCTAACTGCGTCAAAAGTTTCGCAAAATTGCGGAAAGCACCTGCAAAATCCGGTTTCAGCGCGATCGCCTTTTCGTAAGCAGAAACCGCTTGCTGCCACTGTTCCTGCTGCGCGCAAATGCTGCCGTAATTAGCGTAAGCTTCGGCAAAATTAGGGTTAATTTCTATTGCTTTGACATAGCAACTTTTAGCTTCCTCAATTTTGCCGCCAGCTTGCAGGGCGTTGCCCAGCATTTTGTAAAGCGGCGCTTCCGGCTTAATTTGTAGCGCCTTCTTGCAAGCTGCGATCGCCTGTTCCAATTTACCCTGAGCAAAATAGCCTTCTGCCAATATTTTGTATGCTTCTGGATCTTCTATATTAATTGTAGAATTAACTGCCTGCTGAACTGGCGGCTTAACTGCCTGCTGCACTGCCTGCTGCACTGGTGGCTTGACTGCGGTTACAGAAGGCTGTTGCTTAACTGCACCGTTTGTTCCATTTGCACCCGCCAAAGTTTCCTGTCCCTCGCTGCCGTTTCTCGCATTAGCTGCGTTCAGTTCAATAGCTTTGCGATAATATGCTGTCGCTTCCTCTAACTTGCCTTGTTTTTTGAGCGCTTCGCCCAAATTTTGGTAAGCAGTAGCCACATTAGGATTTAATTTTATGGCGCGATCGTAACAGGCGATCGCTTCGGGGAATTTTTCCTGCCGAAAAAAAGCGTCGCCCATATTCAAGTGTTCCCCCGGCGCTACTTTTTCCGGTTCCAAACTAAATGCTTGATACCAGCACTGCTGGGCTTCTTCCGCTTTTCCAATTTGTCCGAATACTTTGGCTAAATTCCGGTACACTCCCGCGAAATTCGGCTTAATCGCGATCGCCTTTTGATAAAATCCGATCGCCTCCTGCCATTTTTGCTGCTGCGCGCCCAGGCTGCCCAAATTCGCATATACTTCCGCAAAATTCGGTTCTATTTCAATCGCTTTAGCGTACCAGTGCCGCGCCTCTTCCATCCTGCCTTGAGCTTGCAGCGCGTTGCCCAAAGTCTTGTAAGCTGGTGCAAAATTGGGGTGAATCTTCAAAGCTTGCTCGCAGGAGGCGATCGCTTCTTCTATTTTTCCTTGGGATAAGTATGTTTCTCCCTGTTGGTTAAATTGAACCGCTGTTGATTCTGTATTCACTGTTGATGGCATATGGGCGGCGGCTCCAGAGGCAGGAATTAAATAGGGTAGTCAAAACGTTTCACAATTATACTCGCGTTTGACACTAAGAGTAGCGGGCTTGTTCCCCCAATTCTTAATTTTTTTGACTCTCGGTGCTGGCGAGGAACCGGAATTGTCGGCTGATTTTTTGATTTTACGGCTAAATATGTAAGAATCAGTACGGTTTCTGGCGGATTTGCGCGCCAGTCCAGACTTTTGTAGCTAAAGAGTCGATCGCCCGTGTTGTAAAGAAAAGTAAACACTGCCGGTTCTTGCTTGTAACTCACATCTTGCACCATTCTCAAGAACGGGCAAGATGCCCGTTCCACAAGAGATGAATTTTCTTGTGGAACAGGCATCTTGCCTGTTCCTAAACGGGCAAGATGCCCGTTCCACAAGAGATGAATTTTCTTGTGGAACAGGCATCTTGCCTGTTCCACAAGAAATTGAGAATAGTGCAACATCTCAGTTGTAAGATGCTTTCTTGTGGACGGGGCAAGGGAGATTGCACCCTTTTCTATAGGCTTTTTAGCGCCGGGCTAGGAGCCCAACCCCTACTCCCCACAAGAAAGTCATTCACTATTTGTGGAACAGGCATCTTGCCTGTTCATAAAAGGCTAATTGACAATGGTGCAAGATGTGCGATCGAACCCAAATTAGAATAGCCTTTTTAGCAAAAAACGATCGCCCTTTTGGGAGAAAGCGATCGCCCTTTTTTTGCAACCATTAGTTAACAACTATTAGCAATTACTAATTAAGCTGCTGCTGCGTCTGCTTCTGCGTCTTCGGCTTCAGAACCTGCTTGAATTCCCAGCACGCTAACAACCACCTGATCTGGTTCGCCGAGAGCTACCACTCCTGCAGGCAAAACTAATTCGTGAATGTGCAGCGCATCCCCAACCTTTAAATGAGAAATATCTACTTCAATTGCTTCAGGAATGCTGTCAGGTTTGCACTTAACTGCGAGTTGCGTCAGTACAGTATCCAAAATGCCGCCTTCTAACTTGACGCCGACGGGTTCGCCGACAAAATTCAGCGACACTTCAACTTCCAGACTGTCTTGAGTTGCGACGGAGAAAAAGCTCAGGTGGTAAGGATAGCCCTTCCAAGGATGAACTTGAACTTCCCGGAGCAAGGTTTTTCCGCTCCAAGAGAGGTCGGGAATGCTGAGGTCAATTAGGGTATTGTTGACTACGTGCTTTTTGAGCAGGTGTTCAACTGTTTTGGCTTTGATGGTAAGGGAAATGGATTCAGAGCCTTTGTGCCCGTAGAGGACGGCGGGAATCAATCCAGAGCGGCGGAGGGCGTTAGGTTTGCTGCCTTCTGCCCGCTTTTGACATTCTACTGCGAGTTCCATTTTCTGACTTTCTGTTGATTGTTTTCACATTTTACCAGACTTGTGATATTGCGATCGAACATTAATCAGACTCAGGTCAACGGTCACACTTTAACTAGCTTGTATGGTGCGTCAGTATTGAGTTTATGACAAAAAATTTAGGTCTTATCAACTGACGCACCCTACGAATTGAACCAGTTGCGTAAGTCCCGATTAAATTCGCTGAAGGTATTGATAATTTTCGTTTTCCACACACTTCAGCAATTCCAGCATTTTTCTGAGACGGTACGTTCCTGATTGATACTCTTCTTTTGAAGGGGAATCACCCAGCTTAGTAAGAACTGCATCGCTTTCACTGATGATTGCTTCGCTGAAAATTTTCTTGAACTGCTGGCGAATATCTTGATTTAATTCAACTAGAGGCAGAATTACATTTTCTTCATCTAGGTAAATTTGGGTTTCGACTGATTCGCCACCTATTTTTGAAAATGCTGATTTTGCTAACCATTCGTAAGTAGCTGCTGTTATTCTTACACTATCGGACGGTTCACCATTTGCTGAATAAAAACTGATGTCAAACATTGGGATTACTCCTGCTACTAAACATCGAGAAACTCGTTCAAACGACTCGCTGAAGATACTGATAATCTTCGTTTTCAACACATTTTAGCAAGTCCAGCAATTTCCTCAAACGGTAGGTTGCTGCTTGATATTCTTCTTTGAGAGGGGAATCTCCCAGCTTGGTGAGGACGGTATCGCTTTCGCAGATAATTGCATCTCGGAAAAAATTTCTGAGCTTCTGGCGAATATCTCGATCTAACTCAACTACAGGTAGCTTCTCCTCTTCTTCATGTATCAAAATATTTCTGGGAACTGATTTGCCAATTTTGGAAAATTCTGATTTTGCCAACCACTCGTAAACCTCTTCAGACATTTCGACATAGTGTGGTGACAGTTCGGTTTTGAAGGCATAAAAAATAAAATCTAACATTAGCTTTCCTCTTGACCTTCCTGATTTAACAACTTACTTTCGGGAAAATATTACAAGTCATTAGTGTCAACTTAAGGCTAAAATCTTTGATAAATCTCACTTTTATTGTAGTCTAGATCCCCCTCGCATACCCCCTACTCCCCATTAATAAGGGGACTAGGGGTTGACTTTGAGAAGAGTCTTGTCCCCCCCTTCGTAGGGGCGGTGCCCCCGTGCCCGCCCTTGGCGCCAGGGGGATCTAGATTTAATAGTCAAACAGCAGTCTCTGACTGGGTTTGACGTTAAGTTTAGACCAATGATTACGAGTGTGCTGCTACAGGCGTACCGTCAGCAGAGAGCAAAGCGCGTTTCGGGCCGTGAATCGGGTCTTCTACAATAATAGTTTGGTCGCGGCTGGCACCGAGAGAAACGATCGCGATCGGCACTTCCATCAAATCTGCCAAAAACTTCAGATAATTCAATGCTTGCGGCGGTAAATCTTCCAAATTCCGGCACTCTTCCGTAGACTGTTTCCAACCGGGAAGGGTTTCGTAAATAGGTTGGCACCGAGCAAATATCCGGGAACTTTTCGGGAAATCAACACATTTTTCGCCGTCAATTTCGTAAGCAACGCAAACTTTTATTTCTTCTAATTCATCCAACACATCTAGTTTGGTAATTGCCAGACAGTCAAGGCCGTTGATGCGGACTGCGTAGCGGCCGATTACTGCGTCGAACCAACCGCAGCGGCGTTTCCTACCGGTTGTCGTGCCGAATTCTGCACCTCTCTCGCCCAAAACTGCTCCTATTCCATCTACCATTTCGGTAGGGAAGGGGCCTTCGCCGACGCGGGTTGTATAAGCTTTTGCTACACCAATTACGCGATCGATCGCTGTTGGGCCGACTCCGGTTCCCACACAAGCACCGCCAGCGATGGGATTGCTGGAAGTAACGTAAGGATAAGTGCCGTGGTCTAAGTCTAATAAAGTGCCTTGCGCGCCTTCAAACAGAATATTTTTCCGCTTGTGAAGTCCCTCATAAATCTTCAGGGAACTATCAACTACGTGCGGCCGCAAACGTTCGGCATAAACTCGATATTCATCAATTACGTCTTGCGGATTTAAAGGCGGCAAATTGTAGAGTTTTTCGAGAAGGACATTTTTACAATTAATCGTCCATTCCAATTGTTCTTGCAACCCATCCAAGTCCATTAAATCGAGCATCCGAATGCCGGTACGTTCCGACTTGTCGGCGTAAGTAGGGCCGATGCCGCGTCCCGTCGTCCCGATTTTATAATTTCCCCGCTGCGTTTCCGATGCTACATCAATTAATCGATGATAGGGCATCGTTACGTGAGCCGTCTCCGAAATCATCAGGGAGGCTGTCGAAATATTCAGTGCCTCTAGCTGATCTAACTCTGCAATTAAAACTTTAGGGTCGATGACCGTGCCACAGCCGATAATACACTCTTTATCAGGGTAGAGAATCCCAGACGGAATTAAGTGCAGCTTGAAAGTCTGACCGTTGACTACCACGGTGTGACCCGCGTTGACGCCCCCTTGGTAGCGGACAACGATATCTGCGGATTTGCTGAGCAAATCGGTAATTTTGCCTTTTCCTTCATCGCCCCACTGGGCGCCGATTACAACTACGTTAGCCAAGGGTTTCTCGCGTTCTGTTCAGGTTGACACAATCTCCGATTATGTACGAATGCGTCCGAAATGTCAAATAAATTTTTGTTACAATTGAGAGACTTGAGGCTGTATTGCTCTCAAAAACCAACTTCCAGCCCTATCGGGGGACTGGGAAGGGAGAGTAGGAGAGGGGAAGAATGGGTGAGGATTTGACGAGTTTTTAGGGGAATCCCATGTGCAGCTTAAATGTGGAAGAGTTTACCGGCTGGAGGTTGTTGGCTAGTATTTGGGAAAACCCGGTTTCTGACCACTGATGCGTATAGGACTAAATTACAAATTCTTCAATCCTTCAATTCTTCAATCCTTCAATTCTTCAATCCTTCAATTCTTTCAATCTAAAATCTAAAATCTAAAATCTAAAATCGCATGACTTTACACGCTGAGTTGCACCGCCATCTGGGTGGTTCTGTCGTTCCTAGGGTGCTGTGGCGGTATTTCGATCGCCACAATGCTGAGATGGTTAATCGATTTCCGAAATACTCGGAGTTTGAGGAGTTTTACACTCGTCCGCGCAATACTCTCAATGAGTATTTGGAACTGCACACGCTGGTAGAAAGCGTTCAAACTGTTGAGACGTTGCCTTATTTCATCTATCGGTTGATGCGGGGCGCTTACGTGTTTGAAAATCTGGCTTATTTGGAGTTGCGCTATACGCCTTATTTGCGGACTCCAGAACATTTGAATCAGTCAGAACGCATTGATTTGATGGCAGAAATTGTACAGGTTGTGGGCAAGGCAAGTCAAATTAGCGATTGTCCGATTGTTACCAGCCAAATTTTGTGTATGCACTCGCGTTTGCCTTATGAAGTGAATCGGGCGATCGTAGATTTGGCGGCCGGGATGGGAGAATATGTTTGTGCGATCGATCTTGCTGGCGGCGATGATTGTATAGGCGATCGTTTGGATGAGTTTGTCGGATTGTACCAGTACGCGAGGTCGATCGGCATCAAAACTACCGGCCACCTCTACGAAACTACCTCTGGCTGTTATCCCGAACTTCTGCCCTATCTGATGCGTATCGGCCACGGGATTCAAATTCCGTTAAAATATCCCGAACTGCTGCCAGAAGTCGCGCGCAGGGGTCAATGCTTGGAGGTTTGCCCAACTACCTATCTCAAAACGGGGACGTTGCAGGATATGCGCGAATTGAAGGTTGTGTTCGATCGATGTTTTGAAGCTGGTGTCGATATTGCCATTTGTACCGACAACGCGGGATTGCACAACGTGCGGCTGCCTTTCGAGTACGAGAATTTGTTAACTTTGGATATCATTGATTTTCGGCAATTGCAAGCGTGTCAAGATGCAGCTTTCCGCCATGCTTTCGCCTGGCCCTACGGGGAGCGGCCTGTGAAAATGCTGACCGGTTTGTTGCAGCATGAGTCTGTCGGTGCGATCGTGAATTAAGATGCGATCGTGAATTAAGATGAGACGGCGGTTGAAACCGTGTCTACACAAAGGAAGTCCGCCTCCGCGGACTGAAGAAAATAAGGTAATTTCAACCGCCCTCCGATCTTCAACCCGCGTCGGCGGGTTTTGTTTGTATAGACGCGGTTTCAACCGCCGTTTGATCGGAACCGTATTGAGTTATATTTGGGAAGCAGAAGCATCAATATAAAAGGATAAAAAAACATGACAAATATGGACGCTTACTGGATGCCGTTCACCGCCAACCGACAATTTAAAGCGAATCCGCGAATATTGGTTTCGGCAAAAGATATGCACTTTACAAGCGATGATAACCGCTCAATTTTGGATGGTACTGCGGGGCTGTGGTGCGTCAATGCAGGGCACGCCCGCGAGACAATTGCCGAAGCAGTTAAACAGCAGGTTTTGCGTTTGGATTACTCTCCGGCTTTTCAGATGGGACATCCGGGTGCTTTTGAATTGGCGGAACGTTTGGTAAAGATGATTCCGGGCAATTTCGATCGCGTTTTCTTTACTAATTCGGGTTCGGAATCTGTAGAAACAGCGTTAAAAATTGCCATTGCTTATCACCGGGTAAAAGGTGAAGGAACTCGCCAACGATTAATCGGCAGGGAACGCGGCTATCACGGCGTTGGTTTTGGGGGAATTTCTGTCGGCGGTATCGGTACAAACCGCAAATTTTTTGGCAGTTTGCTAACGGGAGTCGATCATTTGCCTCACACTCACAATCTCGAACACAATGCTTTCAGCCGCAAACAACCGGAATGGGGAGCGCATTTGGCGGATGAATTGGAGCGGATTGTCGCTTTGCACGATGCGTCTAATATTGCAGCGGTAATTGTGGAACCGGTGGCTGGTTCTACAGGTGTTTTGATTCCGCCGAAAGGTTATTTGGAGCGACTGCGGGCGATTTGCGACAAATACGGAATCCTGCTAATTTTTGATGAGGTAATTACCGGATTCGGGCGGCTAGGCTCTAGTTTTGCTACGGAATATTTTGGGGTGGTTCCCGATATTGTGACGGCGGCGAAAGGGATAACTAACGGTACGGTGCCGATGGGGGCGGTGTTTGTGAAAGAAGGCATTTATGATGCTTTTATGAATGCTCCTGAAAATGCGATCGAGTTGTTTCACGGTTATACTTATTCTGGTCATCCTCTGGCTTGTGCGGCTGCTTTGGCGACGCTGGATATTTATGAGGAAGAAAGGTTATTTGAACGAGCCGATAAGATGGCTGGTTACTGGGAAGATGCGGTGCATTCTTTGAAGGGGGTGCGGCACGTAATTGATGTCCGCAATCTGGGACTGGTGGCGGGTATTGAGTTGGAATCTATTGCTGGGAAGCCGGGGAAACGGGCTTTTGATTGTTTCTTGCAGTGCTATGAAAAAGGGTTGCTAATTCGGACTACGGGTGATATTATTGCTTTGTCGCCACCGTTGATTATTGAGAAGGAACATATCGATCGCATTGTGGAAATTTTGACTGGGGTTTTGCAGGAGATGGAGTAGGATTAAAAGGAGATTTTGCACCATTCTCTCTTAACAGGCAAGATGCCTGTTCCACAAAATTAACAGGCAAGATGCCTGTTCCACAAAAT